>JAKAZF010000522.1 GCA_021826605.1 Planctomycetota bacterium
GGCAGTGATCTGGTGGTTGGCGAAAAATATGACTTTGATCATTATGCCAGTCGTTACTGGGTGCATCAGCAGCAATGGGAAACCTCTTACTCCGGTGAATCCCCCATTGACGACCCGGATGCCGAAGATGGTATACCCCGACTGCACGGCCTGAATTTGCCCGCTGAGGTGCTGGAAAAGCTGTATCGCTCCAACGCCGAAAAATGGCTCTTCGGGAAAGTCCTGGGGCAATCTTCAGTGAGCTAATGCCCTTTATCGCATCGGGGTGCCGGGCGTTTCAAGGGACTGAAAATTATTATTTGTGTTTTTGCTTGACATGAAGATGAGTGGTGGCATATAATTTGATCCATGTAAGCGGTTTCATTATTGCCGCGAAAGGGTGGAAGCCCTGGGGAATCTTTTCTGGAAATCTTTCAGAATAGTCCAAGGCGTTCCGTAAAAGGTCAATTTGGTTAAGTAGGAGCTTGTCCGCCGCAGGAATCTTGGTGCGCGTTGTGAAAGGCAGATCAGAACAGCGCATGTTTTTATACCCCGCAATGTAAGCGGTTGCATCATCGGGTATAGATATTGATATGGATTTTTCAAGGCTGTGAGGCTTTTCTTTTCCGGTGCGTCATTTTTTTGGGAGGTCACTGATGAAGACAAACATTATTTTATCCTGTGCTTCCGCGCGGGACCAGCGCTATGCGCCGGACAGCGGACGGATTATACCGTTGCGGACTATCATCCCGGGCCGTCGGATCCATGCAAATGGGACCGCCTTCACATTGGTAGAATTACTGGTTGTCATATCAATTATTGCGCTATTAATTTCGCTGCTCCTGCCCGCTTTAGCCGAGGCCAGAGCACTGGCGGAATCCACGGTATGTCTTTCGAACCAGCAGCAATTGGCCCTGTCCAATCTTGAATTCAGCCAGATCCATCAAGGTTTTATCCTGAAAGACTGGTTCAACGGGATATGGCCCAATGGCGTTGAAGACGGGCCATTCTACGGATCAGCTCAGGTTTGGGACGGAAAATCCACGAGCACGGTCACCAATTGGTCATGGGATCAGTACTTGTGCCGTAAATATCTCGATGGGAACCTGGGAATTTTCCGTGATCCGGCGGACAGCACCAATAACACGCGATGGAATAGTGCCACGGCGGAAATTCCCGGTTTTGTTCCGGCGTCTTACCGAATGGACTTCAGTAATCAGCCGGGTGATCCCGGAAACCCCGGAGAACCCTACCAATTCGCGACGGCTTACAATGTTCGTCAGGTGTCCAATCCGCAGGAATCCATTCTGATATGTGATGGCGACTATTACGGTCCCTATTGGCAGTACGAAGGCGGGATTGACATCGTCAATGGTCCCGATACTCAGTGGGGAGCATCGCCGACCTATCCGACTGTTGTCGGCAATATTGAAACCGTCGGGGGCAACGTGGCGGCGATCCGGCACATGGGAAAAGCGAACTATGCCTTTCTCGACGGCCACGCGGAAACACTGGCGTACGCGCAGACCTGGCAGCCGATTGGCTCTCCTCTGAGCGTCGGCGGGTACAAGGTCTACGAGGCTCCGACCATGTGGCGACAAATTTTCAGCCCCGGATATTTCCCGAATTATCCGGGTACGCCGTAACGCCATCATGGCGAAGGGGGCAGCCCCAGCCACGCACAGAGGCGGAAAAAGTTTAAGGTGTTTTAGTAAGGCGGAGTAGTTAGAGATCACATGCAGTTGTGGAAGCTTCCGGTCGAAACATGGGATTTCAGAAGTCCACACATAGGATAGTCTTTTGAACCGGATTGGCTTAATGGAAATGTTTGACGGTTAGCTCCGGAGGGATGTTACCTTTGAGAAGTTGGCCGGGGGTTTGTTCATGGGAGGTCTTTATGACCACGCATTTCAAGTTTCTCACAGTGTTGGCCGCCGGATCGCTTTTCGCAGCCGGTGCAGCTGGTGCGGCTCCGTTTCTGACCGAATCGTTCAACTACGGTAATTTAACGCCGTCGGGCGGGGGTTACCAGGACATGTCAGGCCAGAGCGGCGGCACGGGTTTCCAAGGCGGATGGGTAACCAGCTATCTCAACACAGCCGGGCCTAACTCCACCTACACCAATACCGGCTTGACCTTCGGAAACGAGGGTGTGGGCGGTGCCGCCTATTCCGGTATGCCCGATCTGGGCAACGGCAACGGAGAATGGTCTCTGTTCAGCCGGCAACTCAACGTGACCGCCACCGGCACGGTTTATGGCAGTTATATTTTTAATGCCACCAGCGCTCCCTATAGCGGCGTCGCGGATATGGTGATCGGAAACGAGGATTCCACCGATGGCGGACCGATTGCGCTAGGTGCGCAGGAATACGGAAGCGGCACATCCGGGGTCGCGAATGCCTGGAAGGCCGGCAGCAGAATTTCCGGGCATACGGCAACGGTCACCGGACCTACGCTAACCAACAACACAACCTACAAATATCTTTTCCAACTTGGTAATGTTGGCGGAACATCCGGGCCTGAGACTATTAATTCATGGATACTCACTGCGGCGCAGTACAACACATTTGCAACGGCCGGCCAGCTTAACGAAGTTGCCCTGAACGCCGCGACGACGGGCACGGCAGCAGGCGACGTAACTGAGATACTTTCAAATTCCTACACGCCCAGCACGTATGGCAGCATCACACCGACTTCCTGGCTGACTTTTTACGTGTTCAATGCCAGTAAGGTTGCCGCCAGCAAGGTGATGTTTGATGAAGTGGCGATGTCACAGGTAAGTCTCGCGGATGCCACGACCGCTGCTGCTGCGGTTCCCGAATCCACATCCGTTGCCGTCATGGGATTGGGGCTGTTGGCGGGTGGGTTGCTGCTGCGACGGCGTACCATCCAGCGCTCTGTC
>JAKAZF010000523.1 GCA_021826605.1 Planctomycetota bacterium
TCACACTCCCGAGAAAAACTGGGCACAGGAAGTCTTGATGCGAACCTACGAACCGGCGGTTCCGGATAAAAATCCGCTGTTTTTGGAAAAGCGCGTCTACCAGGGCAGCAGTGGGCGTGTTTATCCGCTGCCGGTTATCGATTCGATTTCCACTGTTCCGCAGGACAGGCTCTGGCAGGCGGTGCATCTGGAGAATGAATTTATCCGGTTAATGGTGCTTCCGGAAATCGGCGGCAGAATCCATGTTGGGCTGGACAAAACCAATGGGTACGATTTCTTTTACCGTCAAAATGTTATTAAACCCGCTCTGGTCGGTTTGGCCGGCCCGTGGGCGTCCGGCGGTGTTGAATTTAACTGGCCGCAGCATCATCGCCCGGCGACCTTCATGCCTGTGAACTGGAGTATTGAAGAACATCCGGATGGCGGTCGGACAATCTGGTTAAGCGATCATGATCCGATGAATCGGCTCAAGGGAATGCACGGCGTATGTCTGCGCCCCGGCGTGGCGCGGGTTGAATTGAAAGTCCGACTTTTTAATCGCACACTGTTGCCCCAGACTTTTCTCTGGTGGGCCAATGTCGCGGTACATGTCCATGAGCAATATCAATCATCTTTTCCGCCCGATGTGCATGAGGTGGCGGATCACGCCCGGCGGGCCGGCAGCGAGTTTCCGCTGTGCCATGGAAATTATTATGGGGTGGACTATGGGAGCCGTGCGAAGCACGGCATTCCGCCGGAGCAAATGCCGTCGAATTTTGTCCCCACGGGAAAATATCCCCTTAATGATTTAAGCTGGTATGCCAATATCCCCGTGCCAACCAGTTACATGGCAATGGGTTCTAAGCAGGATTTCAGCGGCGGCTATGATCATGCCAGGCAAGCCGGTCTGATTCATGTCGCCAATCACCATATCGCACCGGGAAAAAAGCAGTGGACATGGGGCAATCATCATTTTGGCTACGCCTGGGATCGGCATCTGACCGATTCTGATGGTCCCTATATTGAACTCATGGCCGGCGTGTTCACAGATAATCAGCCTGATTTTTCGTTTCTTGCTCCCGGCGAAACGCGGGCATTTACACAATATTGGTATCCCATCCGGGACATCGGTCCGGCAATAGCCGCCAATCAATACACTGCCATAAGTTTGCGGCAGGTAGATCAATCACTGCAGGTCGGCGCGGCGGTAATACAAAATCATGATCCTCTAACAGTTACAATCAAGCACGCGGGAACAATACTCGGTGAACAAAGCGCGAAAGCCAACCCGTCCATGCCAATGTTGTTTTTAATCCCGCTGCAAACCGGCATTGATCTGCGGGAAATTGAAGCAATTGTCTGCGATCAGCAGGGCAATATTCTGCTGCATCGTTTGCCTGAACTTCAGACGCAGAGCAACAAAAAATCGCCCTCCCAAGCCCCGGCTACCGAACCGCCATTACCGCGGGATGTTCCTTCGAATGATGAGTTGTATATCATCGGTCTGCATTTGGATCAATATCGCCATGCCACCCGCTGTGCAGAAACTTATTGGCGAGAAGCATTACGCCGCGACCCGGGCGACAGCCGCTGTTTAAATGCCATGGGGTTATGGCACCTGAAACGCGGCGAATTTGCGTTGGCCCGCGCTTATTTCCAGAACGCAATCAGGCGTCTCACCAGTCGCAATGCCAATCCGTACGATGGAGAGTGTTTCTACAACCTCGGCCTGACGCAACGATATTGCGGCGATGATGCGCAGGCGTATGACGCATTTTACAAGGCGACTTGGAACCACGCGTGGCAGGCGGCGAGTTTTCTGGAATTGGCGAGAATCGATTGCTGTCGGGGTCATTGGGAATCCGCTCTGCATCATCTTGAAAAGTCGCTGCGTGTGGATGTGGAAAATCTCAACGCCCTTAATCTCAAAGTTATCGTGTTGCAGAAATTGCAACATCACACGCAAGCCGAGTCGTTTTTGTCCGGGATATCCCAATTAGACAGGCTTGATGCGGGCAGTCGGTGTTTGCGGGGTGAATTTTCATCCGTTCCAACGCAGGAACGCTTTGATATCTCCCTGGATTTCGCGCGGGCTGGACTATGGGATATGGCGCTGGCTGTGTTGCCGGAATCGTCGGATCAAGCGGACCAAGAGAACCGTGGCACCGCGCCCCTTATTGGCTATTATCGCGGATACTTTTTGTATAAAAGCGATCGGACAGCCCTGGCCAAAGGGAGTTTTCGCGCCGCCGCCGGCGCTAACCCTGATTGGTGTTTTCCTTCGCGGCTGGAGGAAATTCTGATCTTGGAAACTGCCATCGCATGTAATCCCAGCGATGGGCTGGCTCATTATTACCTGGGCAATTTGCTGTATGATCGTAAGCGTCATGGTGAGGCTATTAAGCAGTGGGAAAAAGCCGCGCGGTTAAAGCCGGACTACAGTGTCATTTGGCGAAATCTTGGCATTGGCTATTTCAACGTGCTTAAGCAACCCGCCAAGGCTAAGCGTGCCTATCAGCGAGCCAGGCAGTGTCATCCGGCTGATCCGCGCCTTCTTTATGAACAGGATCAACTGGCCAAACGCATGGGCGTAAATATCCGGTACAGGTTATCCACGTTAGAGGCAAACCGGGATGCTGACCGGAAAACTCATCCATCGGCAGGTGCAGTTGGGCCTGAAAAAAATCCAAAAGTCCAGCATTCGGCTGGCTGGGCACAACGTGATGATCTGGCCATAGAATATTGCACGTTGTTGAATCTGGCTCGGCGGCATAAAGAGGCATTGGCAATTTTGACGCATCGACATTTTCAACCTTGGGAAGGGGGGGAGGGGCGAGTTGTGGAGCAATTCGTCCGGGCTAATTGCGGTCTCGGCCGTGATTTATTGCGAGAGGGGAAA
>JAKAZF010000015.1 GCA_021826605.1 Planctomycetota bacterium
CGAAAAAACGGTACCTGACACCTTTTTTTTTGGTCGTGCAGGCAAGATGTCTGCGTTACGCGCGGAAAAGGTACCTGACACCTTTTTTTGGGGGCGGGGGTCTGGCGCGGCGGGTTGGTTCTGTTACAATCATCTTGCTTCCGGACGCCACCCGGAGTGCTTCCGGCGGTAACATCTGAATTGAAAGGCCATGGAACATGGCAAGCAGCATGGGCACACGCAGCGCAAGCGCCGGCACGGTCGAACGGCCTGAAAGGCGCACATACCGCGGGCCGTTTGCCGTGATGACGATTCTGTTTTTTGTCTGGGGGTTCATGTCGGTATGGAATGATATTCTCATTCCACGCTTTAAAGACGCTTTTCATCTGGACTATTTTCAGGCCATGCTCGTGGCATTGGCATTCTGCGGAGCTTATTTCGCAGGTTCGCTGGCATATTATCTGATCTCCATGTATGCGGGAGATCCTATTAACCACATCGGTTATAAAAACGGCGTGATCATCGGTTTACTGATTGCCGCAGCGGGGAGCTTCCTTTTTTATCCCGCTGCGTTATTACTGTCGTATCCATTTTTTCTTGTGGCACTATTTATCGTGGGGCTGGGATTTGCCATGCTGCAAATTGCCGCCAACCCCTACATTACCATTCTGGGGCCTGAGCACACCGCTTCGAGCCGGTTGAATTTATCGCAGGCCTTCAACTCGCTGGGCACAACCATCGGTCCGATCGTTGCCGGCTATCTGATTTTTAAGGTATTTAATGGCCCTGGAAGCCACGGCGCACAGAGCGTAAAAATTCCCTATCTCTGTTTTGGCGGTGTGTTTCTGGCGTTGGCGGTCTGCTTCGCGTTCGCTGATTTGCCCAACTTTACCAATGTCGAACATATTCCGCGCGGGGCCGGCGCACTGGCGCACCCGCATACGGTTCTGGGGATGCTTGCGATATTCATGTACGTCGGCGGCGAAGTGTGCGTGGGCAGCTCCATCATTAATTTTATGAATTTACCCGCTCTGGGCGGCCTGAGCCATCAGGCGGCGTCAAAGTATCTCTCATTTTTCTGGGGCGGATTAATGATTGGTCGCTTTATGGGGGCCTTTGCATTAAGTACTGTCCGCAAGCGTCTGCGAACCGCCGCCATTATTACCATTCCCATCCTGGCGTTTGTCACAATCCGGCTGATTTCCGGAAGGGAAAACGCCTTGCATTATGGTGTGCTGCTGGCGGCCATGCTGGTTATGTTTTATCTTGGCTCATCAAGCCCGCAGCGCATGCTGGCGCTCTTCAGCCTGGTGATCATTGCCCTGCTGCTGACGGGCATGTTGTCCGTCGGTGCTACTGCGATCTGGGCGATTCTGGGTATCGGCCTATTTGATTCCATCATGTGGTCGAATATTTTTTCACTGGCTATTGAAGGGCTTGGGCCTCTGAAAAGTCAGGCGGCGTCCGTGCTGATGATGGCGGTGTTAGGCGGCGCGTTGATGCCGCCACTGCAAGGTATCGTGGCCGATCACTTCGGCATTCAATTCTCTTTTATTGTGCCGATGTTCTCCTACGCATTCATCACCTTCTACGGCGTATATGGCTACCGTGCGGGGCGGCGGAAAGAATCTGTGCCGTTGAATCCGGAAGTTATTCCGGGCAGCTAACCTTCAAGCACCAACCGCTTTCCCCCCTGTCAGCGGCACAGTTGCCGGGCGGCCCACATCATGGAAAACTGCCCGTGCAGATTGCCGGTCTGTTTGGGGCGGCTTAAATAATAGGCCCAGTTATTGGCGTGTTCTGTTAATATGCACACATCTCGAACATTATATTTGCTGTCCAGCCGGCGGCACAACGCCAGCCAGCCTTTTCTTACCGCTGTGCGATACTTGCTGCCGCGCAGCCACCCATGATTTACGCCCGCCGCCAAGGCATAAGTAAACATGCCGGTGCAGGAAGATTCTTTCCAGGCCTTGGGGTCGTTGACCACTTGTCGCCACATTCCATCTTTGGCCTGATACTTCAGTAATCCGGCCATCATCGCCCGATAGCTGGTCATCATATGGGCATAACCCGGAATCGTCGCGGGTAATCCGGTGACCGCCTCGGTTAACGCGGAGGCCATCCATCCGTCGCCGCGTCCCCAATAAACATGGGCCTTAATGCCATGAAAAAATAATCCGTCCGGCTGTTGAAAATCTTTGATAAAAAGCAGCAGCTCCCGCACCGCTCTTCGGGCATAACGTTTTTTATGCGTGATCTGGAACGCATGAATTTGTACCGCCGCCAGCTTGAAGGCTCCGTCAAGATAATAATTGGTTTCCCTGCTAAGTTTTCCGGCAATCGGCTTGCTCCACTGGGCCAAGGCAAAGCGCATGCCGAGTTTCAGGTAAGGCTTGCCGCCGGTCTGCTGATAGATTTCCAACGGTAAAAGTCCGAATACACTGTTGTCCACATTGACCGGAGGCGGAACATATTTGCGTCCGCGCCGGGTCAGGACAACGGCATAGCGCTTAACCACGGCCGCCAGGAGATGCTTCTCCCCGATACTGCCGGTAAACTGCGCCGCGGCGTACCCTGCGCAGCTTTCCATATACGAAAATCCGTGGGCCATGGCAAAATGTTTGCGCGCCAGCAGGTTCCGCACCAGTTTTATTCCCACGGTACGGGGCTGGTCCCCTTTGGGCCAGGGACCCCAGTTGGCCACCGTGGCAGCACCCCGGCAGGTAAAGGCTGTCCCGGATAAGAGCATGAGAAACAAAAACAGAAAAATCAGATGCCGCCGCCATGCCATCATTGCACCATTTCAAAAGCAGGAAAAGAGGTTGAAAACCACCGCCGCCGGTCAGGTCCTGGCTTGCCGCGCAGGGGCCAAGCCAACGGTTTGGCATGATAACACCGTAACTCCCATGCGCCCAACAGGCGACAAAGCAGGGGACAAAGTCGGATAGCTCTCAGGCGGCACGGGTTTGCCCCGGACCAACTGAAGGCGTACAATTTCAGGCGTGTTCGCACGGTTGAGGTGGGGTCAGCTTTTTTCGACTCTACCGGATACCTCGGCAGCCCACGGGCTTGGTCCGTGTGACACATCGGTTTGGCCCAGGGCCGCAGAAGGGCCTGAAGGTTTCGGTTTTACGGAGTATCCATGCAGCTTTCCAAACGCACGCAATATGGAATTCGTGCGCTTATTTGTTTGTGTGAGGCGTATCCGCGTGGGTACATCCAAACGCGGGAACTTGCCGCCCGCGAAGCATTACCACCAAAATTTCTGGAATCGATTTTGTCATCCCTGGCGCGCGGTAAATTTTTAATCTCAAAAATCGGGGCGATGGGGGGCTACCGCCTGGCCCGCAGCCCCGAACATATTATCGTGGGAGAAGTCATCGGACGCCTGGAAGGCAAGAAACTCACGCAGGAAAACGTTGAACTCCATGATGATATGAAGCCCGGCGAAATGGCGGTAGAAATACTGCAGACCCGCATTTCCGCCGCCATGTGTGACGTGATGGACTCCACAACACTCGCGACGCTTGTGGAGCAGGTCGGGCAGAAGAGTCGCGGAGGACAGATGTACTATATATGACACAGAAGCCCGCACCATCTTCGCCCGGATCGCCCCCGGAAAAATTACGCAAAGTTCCCCAGGGGGGTGAATTTCGCCGGCACATGCAATCGGTTTTCATCGGCGGTTTTGTCGTCCTGATTCCCCTGCTTGTAACGCTGTATATCCTGAGCTTTATTTATCAGTTTGCCACGGGCTTTTCATATCCTGTAGCGCACTGGATGCTTGAATCCAATATTTTTGGCCGCTTTGGCCCCATTGATACCAGCAGAGCCGCCGGGTATCTCGCGCCTGTGCTGGCCGTGCTGCTGACGGCCGGATTTATTTACCTGATGGGCGTGTTAACGACCTTCGTAATCGGTCGGCGGATTCTCAATGGCGTGGATCGCTTTGTTGAAAATCTGCCGCTGTTGAAAGGCATTTACGGTACCACCAAACAGGTCATCGGCGTGTTTCGGCAAAGCGGCGGGGGAGCCGGATTTCAACGCGTGGTGCTGGTCGAATTTCCACGCCTCGGGCTGTGGACCATCGCGTTTGTCACCAACGAAATTACCGATACATCGCGCGGTGAAAAGTATGTCACCATCTTTATCCCCATGACGCCCAACCCCACCAGCGGCTTTTTCCAGATGGTGCGGGAACATGACGTACGCAATACCGACTGGACCGTTGATCAGGGAATAAAAATTGTCCTTAGCGGCGGATTGCTTGCGCCCAATGAGTTAAATTTTGGTGACTCCGCCGCAACTCTTATCGCAGCCGAGAAAGCCGCCATCGCGGGTTCCGGGAAAAATAGCGACTGATCTCCGATGCTATAGGATGGCGGCAGCGCGGTGAATGCGACACGCTGGCGCTGGCCGCAATCTCAAATCAGGATTCAAATTCTACCCGTGGGGCGGAAAGTAAAATCCCGGCGGCCACCACACCTAAAATGGCCGCGTAGCCATACGCCCACACCCAGGAGGCGTGAATGTTATACAGCAAGCCCATGAGAATGTTGGCAAAAAATAACCCCAAACTGCGCGTGGCGGTTAAAGCTCCCATGCCGCTGCCGGTTTTCTTGGCGGGAATAATCAGTGAAATAATCGTCGGTTCCAGGGTTTCAATCACTCCCAGCGCCAATCCCATTAACGCCACCACCGGGTAAAACAAAAACGCCGAACCGTGCAGGGCACTAACCGCCGCCATACCGCCGGCCCCAATGCCGCCCGCCAGATATCCCGCCAAGGCCAATGCTTTCACATTGTGCTTATTGAATTTACCAACCACCAGGCCGGTCAGCGCCGAGACGCCGAAAAAAACCACATACGCCAAAACCGCCAACGCCCGGCTGCCGGTGGCCTGATCAACGGTAAGAATGGGAAATCCAAAGCTGAAGGAACTGAATCCATATAACCCCGTGGCCCAGAGCAAGCGGCGATACAAAGTCCGACGGCCCGTATCGGCGGCTGCATCAGCCGTGTTCCCCGTTCCGGCGGAACCTTTTGCACCCGCACCCGCAACATCCGGTTCTTCAACTTTTCTATTTCGCACCAGCGCCAGAACCGCACTGGAACAAAGCAGCGGAATAATGGTGACCAGAAATATGATCTTTAACGGTGTGCCGCCCCAAATCAGGATCATGGTGCCGGTGGCCGCCAGAAATCCGCCGCCGATGTCTAATGCGTGCAACAACCCAAACGCTTTTCTGCGATTAGCGCGTAACACCATGTGCGTCATAAGCGTGCGCCGCGGCGGCGATCGGAAATTCCTGGCCCACCAGCCCCCGGCAAATAAGGCCACCGCCGCCACCGGCGTTGCCGCCAGCCCGGCTAAAGATAAAAGCGGAATAAATAAATTACCCGTCAAGGCTATTTTCTTATGTCCGTAACGGTCGCCCAGCCGACCGCCCATTAAACCAAATAGCGCGCCCGGGCCATAACTGATGGCTGTAGCCAACGCGAATACCCAGACTGCCGCGTGCAGATTCATCACGAGAAACAGGGGGAATATCGCCAGTACAGCCTGATAACCCAGGTCCGCAAAACACGCAGAAAGGCAGATAAACAGCACCTCGCGTGTGAGCCATGAATGTTTTGGTTCTGAAGTTGCGGGAATCGTATCACTCATACGATGCGTTGTACGGTCATCGATGTCGGCAGTCAACTGTGACGCAAAACAAAGGTACCTGACACCTTTGTTTTGAAATAAAGGTGTCAGGTACCTTTTATCGGAGGAATTCTACGAAAAGCTATGCCGGGAGGCTTTCCGGGGAATGGCCGGGATTGCGCCGGGAAAAATACCGCGGTCTCACTGGGTGTGCGCTGGGTTGCCGGCGACGGGGGAAGGCATGTCGTGCCATTACATTGCAACTCGCGGCAAACTCAACGCTGCCGCATTGAGCTACGGGAATGTTGGGGGGGGCGCGGCATGGCGTTTCCTTTCACCGCGTGGTGGGGAACGGGCGACGGGGGAACGGGGTGCTTTTGCCACGGTGCCATGGGGGGACTATTTCATTTCTGTGCGAAGTAGTATGACGGATGGCTCCTCGCGATGGGCGAGTTTGCGTTGCAGGGTGCGCACAGAGATGCCGATGGCGTGGGCGGCTTTGGTGCGGTTGTTGGAAAAACGGATCATCGCGGCGTTAATGGCCTGATGTTCAAGTTGGGCCAGCGTCAGTATCGGCCCGTCGCTCATGGGTGAGGACACGCCGGAGTCGCCGGAAAAGTTGACGGTGGTAAAAGGATGCGGCGGCACTGCGGCTTCGATGAATGGCTTGGCGATCGCGGGTGGCAGATCCCCCAGTACAAGCGTGGTTCTGGACTTATCAGACAACACCATGGCGCGCTCAATGACATTCAGGAGTTCCCGCACATTCCCCGGCCAGTGGTAACGTTCCAGCGCTTCCAGGGCCGGCGCACTGATCGATGTGACATTGCAGTCATTTTGCAGGTTCACGCGTTCAATGAATCCGCGCACCAGCAACGCAATGTCCTCCGCGCGTTCCCGCAGCGGCGGCATGCGAATGGTGATGATATTGAGGCGATAGTACAAATCCTCGCGGAATTGGCCCTTGGCAACCATCGCCGGCAGATCACGGCTCGTGGCGGCCACCACGCGCGTATCAACTTTGATTTCACGATGCCCGCCCAGCGGGGTCACAATGCGGTTTTCCAGAACCCGCAGCAGCTTGGCTTGCAGCGGCAGGGAACAATCGCCAATTTCATCAATAAATAAAGTGCCTCCGCTGGCGGCTTCGAAGCGGCCCACACGCGTGCCGGCGGCTCCGGTAAAGGCACCTTTTTCATAGCCAAATAATTCGCTTTCCACCAGGGATTCCGGCATGGCCGCGCAGTTCAGGGCGATAAATGCTCCGGCGCTGCGCGGAGAATTTCGGTGAATGGCCTGGGCCGCAAGATCTTTGCCGGTTCCGGATTCGCCCAGAATCAACACGGTGCTGAAGGCCTGGCTGGAACGGGCGATCAAACGAAAAACATTCTTCATCGCCGAGGAGTGGCCTAACATCCCATCCTTGGTGCCATCCAATTCCGGTTCGTCTGCGGCACCGGCGGACTTGGCATTCGTCTGGCAGGCCTGCACCAGCCCCATGAGCCGGGTGAGCATAAGTCTGGCATCCACAAGATTATCCATGCCGTGGTGGTGCCCGGCGTTGATGGCTTGAACCAGTTTGTCCACCGATTGCGTTTCACGAACCAGCGGCAGCGGAGTTTCAGGAAAATAAGTTCGCCAGTGGGCCATGAGATCAAGGCCTGAAATGTCGCCCGCAATCACGCCGGCGACAATCCCGTCGATCCCCCGGTCCACAAAATCTAAAGCCTTTTCGATGGAGTCCGTCACTTTGACATTGTACCCCGCCTGGGTCAGCAGGCGTTCCATCGCGGCACGTTCGGTGGGATTATCTTCAATAACCAATATCTCGAGGTGTTCAGTGGTCTTCATGCCTTTCGCTCCGATAGCTGTTTGCGTTCAGGAGTCCTGGATAGTCTGGTGGCCCTTTCCCTGACGGTAAGTTGCCCCCTGATTTCCATCCTTGGCGGTAACATAGTCCCCCCCTAGCGCTTCATTCATTGCACAGTTCAGGCGCGGGGAAAGCAAAAAAAGCCGGGAATACCATTTTTTGGAAAGATATTCCCGGCTTGTGTGACGTCAGATCATAGATTTATCATCACGAACTCGTGCACGGTGAGCTCATTTTAGAGTGTTGTGCGGCGAAACCTCAGACCGCCAACGACAGCCATGCCGGCCAAGGTCAGCAGCGTGGGCCACAGGGCCGCAGGAAGTGGAGCAGCGGAGGGAGGTCCGCCGGCGGGTGCGGCACTGGCCGGAATATTCACCTGCTTCTGTACAAGGTCCGTCTGGCCATTGGGATTGGTAATGGTCACATTGGTGGCGGCCTGTGACATGAAATTAAGCGTAGGGCTGTTGAAGGTACTGGAATCGGTGGACATCACCGTGATATACCCGATAGCTTCCGTACCGGAGGAAACATACTTGCTTCCGGTGTACATGAACTTGTAGGTGCCGCCGTCCATGCTGGTGTCCGCTGGACTGCCAAACGATCCGGTTATTCCGGTGTTGGTCATCGTGAAGGTGGGGGTGGCCGTAAGGGCGGCGGCGGTTCCCCCTAAGTTCAGGCTGACAAAGGCCTGATTGAGACCTGAACCCAGCAGGGTAGATCCGGAAGTACCAAAGGTCAGGTAATAGGTGTAATCATACGTACCGGCAGCGGAGCCGGCAGTGCCGACCGGGCTGGCCGAGGTCAGTACGATTTCCGCTTGAGCGGCTGGACCGGAAGCGGAAATAAACCCGGCACAAGCGACCGCAGCCGCCAATGCCATTCCAAGTTTTGCATAAGTTCTGTTCATGTGAGCTTTCCTTTTTTATTCGTTCGGGGAACGCCGCGCCGGGCGTGAACACGTCGGGCGCGGAACATTCCTGAACTTGCTTCATTTTTATGGTTTTCATCTGTGCAATTGGAGACAACCAATTAAAAACACCGACAAAATACCCGAGATATTCCAGCGGCATTCATACGTTGTGGTATCGCGGTGCACCGGAATACCACAGCTCATGAACCAGCCGACAGAGTATGTTGTTTCTCTCAACCTGGATTTCTGGATACCGCGCCACCGGGTATACGGCCATATCCGGACACTGATTCGGATATCACGTCCCGTGGTGCCTCCCTGGGCTTGTAAGGCCGAAGTCGCCGGGGATCGCCCGTGCGACGAGCACGTAGAGCGATCACAGCGGCTGCGATCAGCGGTATCGTAGCGATCATGAATAACGACATTACCATACGTCCCCCTTATTATTGGTTGCCCTGGCTCATCACAGTAATACTGGTGCGGCCCACCACCCATTGGCCGTCATTCTTGGCATAGGCGGTAACCATATATCCACCCGGCTGGGATGCGGAAAATCTCGCTTCCTGATTGCCCCGTGAATTGTCCGGCATAATTTTCGCGGTGGTGGGGGAGACCTTCCAATGGAGCTTGGAGTTGGTGAGATCCAGCGTGGTGGCGTGCACCCAGACCGTACTACCCACCTGCACTGTATGATGCTCCGGATGGAGGCTGATCCTGGCCATATTATTATTGGAATGGTAGGATTGCGAGCAACCCCCGACACCCAGAGCCAGCGTGCCCGCCAGAGCGGAGGCCAGAACAAAACGGGGCAAAGTGAACTTCATAAACGTCTCCTTGGTTAGACCGGAATAAAACATAGACCACACAACATATTCGTTTCCGCGGCTACGGGAGGTGGTATTCCGCCGCACCGGGATTCAGGCGTTGCCTGTACAGGCCGGGCGTTAAATTCCGCTGCCGCCTGCCTTCAACATTAAAATCGACCGGGAATCACTCCCATCAGAAGCAGGACGATGACAACCAGCAGGATAAATCCCAGGCCACCTGTGGGGCCGTACCCCCAGGAGCTGCTGTAACCCCATGTGGGCAAAGCGCCAACGAGTAACAGAACCAGAATAATCAGAAGAATCAGACCCATGATACAGACTCCTTTTTTCGAGCATCGGCGGGCGGCCATCCCAGGGTTGCTCCACACATGTTGACATACCCATATCAACATTCCAAAGAAGCAATTGCAGTGGCCCCCGCCGATATAACGATGCAATTTCCGTGCCGCGCTCATATTCTTTGAATTCCGCGATTTCTTGGGAGTCCGCATTTTATGGATCAGCGTGCGCGGTCCTATCATGGCGACATTCTGGCGGACAACGCCAAATTGACCCGGCCAATGCGGCGCGTACCGGCCTGAAGCTACCACAGGTAGTGTAAAGAGGGACACGCAGTTGTTTGCTATTGCTGATAGGGGCCGAAGGGCACAGGTTACTGGAGGCGTTAGAGGGAGGCGGCGAGTCCGGACGCGTAGAACATTCCAGCGAGGCGTTTCCGCGTAATTTGGGATTTCAGATTTCAGATCCCGGATTTCAAGTTATGCTGCTCTATCGCAGCAAATTACGGTACGCAGTGAGGCCGTGCCGCAGAGAATTCCACCCTAAAACCGCGGCACGCAATATGCCCTGCAAAATAGACTGTAAAAAAGACCGCGGATCACGCGGATTACGCGGATGAATGTTCCCATCGGACAATATGTCCGGGGCATTATGTCTGATAACGTCGTTTTGCCGCGACTGCATTGATCGGGCGTCCCTCATTATGCTGGAAGAACGTCTGCGGTGTCCCCGTGCGGATTGGCTTATCCCGTGCGGGAATGCCGTTATTAATTAACTATCGCGACACATCAATGTGAGGCCCACGCAGAGCATTTGTCAACCACTGGCACCGCATTTGCTTTAAGACAACGCGGATGTTGCCTGTTGGTCCTCGGGGGTTGTCCCTGTAGGACGACAGAGTGTGATCATTGGCAACCGCAGGCTTTGCGGCATCGTCGGCGGGTTTCGTCGTTCAGGAGATTTACCATGGGTAAAACTAAAGATTTTCGAGCCTTATTTGTTGATCAGCTCCGCGACATCTATAGCGCGGAATCGCAACTGGTCAAAGCTTTGAAGAAAATGGCGGAGGCGGCGACGTTGCCGGCGCTCAAAGATGCGTTTCTCAATCACCTGGAGGAAACACGCGATCATGTGGAGCGGCTGAAGGAATTATTTACCACATTGGATGAGAAACCAACGGGCAAAACCTGCGAAGCCATGAAAGCCCTGATCGCCGAAGGCGAGGAAATCGCCGGCGAACATTATTCGCCGGCGGTGCGCGATGCGGGGCTTATTGCCGCCGCTCAAAGAGTTGAGCATTACGAAATGGCGGCTTATGGCACAGTGCGGGCGTTTGCCTTGCTGCTGCGTGATGAATCAACCGCAGACCTTCTGCAACTGACGTTCAAGGAAGAGGAGCAGTGCGATAAAAAGCTCACCGTCCTGGCGCGTACTCCCATCAATGAGCTGGCGATGCAGGAAGCGTGCGTGTGAACAACGTGTAAGTTGGCGATGGGTAGACTCGTATCACTTCAAGGCGATAACAACAGCTTGTTTTCCCATCCCCCGTTCCGATTTGGAGGCCCATTCCGTTATGGGCCTCCAAATTGTTTTTATGCCCGCGCTTGACGCCGGCGATTTTGGCTTATCCGATCCCAGTTCACCGCCCGAGGCAACCGCAGGCATTATCCGCGTTCTCCGCGGTCCGTGCCGTGCCCATCGCGACGGGACGCGAAACGTACCGTGGCCTCACACCCTGTTCCGCGGCGAACTCAACGCTGCCGCATTGAGCTACGGGGCGTAAATCGGTGGAGCACAATCTCTGCGGTTAAACACGGGCGGCAGACATGCGGCGGGTCAGCCGGAATAATTTTTGCAAAAAATACATGCAAAAATACACGGCTTGGGATTTTCTGTTATAATCTATTCTGTGGTGCACAGGCATAGCACCGCATGTCGCGCGATTATGGCGGCTCCTTGTTGGTTAACCGCGAAATGGATCGTTCCGGCGCCCCCACCAGTTCAGGCGACCACCGGCTTGTTCTCTCGATAGTGATGCCTCAGTTTGGTATGTGAATGTTTATTCACATACCGCGCCCGCGCTTTCGACACTTGGAGAACCAGCCATGAAAAACTCAGCCAGGAAAAATAAAACAGTTGTTCTCTTGGTCGTTCCCCCCCATTCCACCGCGCCC
This sequence comes from Planctomycetota bacterium, assembly GCA_021826605.1. The sequence continues at coordinate 11,690 of JAKAZF010000015.1, forward strand.
CGGCAATCCCTCAATTCCATTACACTCGATTCAGCGAACTACTTTGCGGTGCTTGCCGGTACCACAGTTGACAATACCGGTAAAACCGCTATTCAGGGCGGGGATGTGGGGACCAGCCACGGCCCGGAGATTACCGGATTTCCGCCGGGAACTATCGCCGCGCCGCACACCAAGCGCACCGCCGACGCAGTGGCGCTTCAGGCCCATACGGACCTTACCACCGCTTATAACGCCGCGGAAGCGATGCCGTTAACGCATGACCTTAGCGGGCAGGACCTTGGAGGATTAACATTATTACCCGGCGTTTATCGCTTTTCCGGGGGGGCCACGCTTAATGGAACCCTGACGCTCAAAGACCAGGATGATCCCAACGCGCAATTCATTTTTCAGGTTGGCACCACGCTGACCACCGGCAGCGATTCGTCAATTATTTCAATCAATGGCGGTGCGAGGAGTTGGGTGAAAGGGGCTGTCTTCTGGCAGGTGGGCGGCTCGGCGACGCTGGGGGCCGACAGCGCTTTTGCGGGTAATATTCTCGCACGTGATGGCATCGACATCAGGCAGGATGCCACGATCCGCGACGGCAGCGCATTGTCACAGTTCGGAGACGTTACGCTTGATTCCAATCGCATCAGCAAGAGCGATCTGGTCGCGTAAGGATTTCGCGCACCGATACCGGTCCGAGTAACCGCCGGTTGGCGCATGAACGTCATAATTTCATTTCATAAATTTTTCCCCCCACCGTGGAATGCAATTGCTGTGCCGCATCCACATTATCGAGAAAATCAATCATATTATAGCCCCCGCCCGCCGTTTTCTTGTCCGCATCGGACAATGTGTCCGGGGCATTTTGTCCGATAACGCCGTTTTGTCGGTTGCACCCCCTCCCTCGAGCGGTCGCCCGATCCTCGCAGTTTCTAGGAATATGTAAGGGCAAGATGCGTAGACGCGGAGAATTCTGTTGTTGGTATGACGTTTGCATATTCATATTCCGTAGGTTGTGTTGCATCATGGATTTTTTCCATGAGCATGATTTTATCTTTATTGTCTGGCCAGGAGTTGGTAAATGAAAACCGAACAAAAATCCGAGGAAATGAAAAAATCACAGCATGATGCGAATCGTGATCCACTTAGCGGCGCAGCCGGTGCACATCCGGTGGGAGCCGGCGTGGGTGCCGTCACAGGCGGGGTCATCGGCGGCGTGGGTGCTGGTGCCGCTATTGGGACGGTTGCCGGTCCTGTTGGGACGCTTGCCGGTGCGGCTGCGGGTGCGGTGATTGGTGGCGTGGCGGGCGGACTGGCCGGTAAAGCGGTGGCGGAAGATATTGATCCCACCGTTGAACATGGCTATTGGCGTAACAACTATAGCACGCGGCCCTACATCACCCAAGGCGCATCCTATGATGAATATGCCCCGGCGTACCAATATGGCTGGGAATCGCAGGCGCAGTATAACGGTCGCAGCTATGAGGAAAGTGAACCCATGCTGGCACGTGACTGGACGGCGCGCCGGGGAAAATCAAATTTACAATGGGAACAAGCCAAACATGCGGTTCGCGATTCCTGGCATCGCGCCGACCATCGCAAGCCAAAAAACAAAGAGCGAAATAGAAGTGAAGTGGATTAGTGGGCCAGTGGGGAAAAGTGGTCAGTGGGGCGCGTCAAGTGGGCCGCGTAAAGTGGGGCAGTGCCAAATGGGGCATAGTGTGCAGCGGGGACGTTTCTGCCAACCGTGCCGGAACGTCCCCGTTTCGCTTTTTATGGGCGTCTAAAAGAGGAATTGAAATTTAATGATAACGACTTCAACGGACACTAAAAATACGAAAGAAGCGACTAAAGAAACGCCTGAAGAAACGCCTGAAGCACCCCTGTCCCGCAAAGAGCTTATTGATCTCCTGAAGGAGGACCTGGCGCGGGAATATCAGGCGATTATCGCTTATGTCGTGTATTCCCAGGTGATCAAAGGCGCGGCGTACATGACCATCGCCGCCGAACTGGAAGTCCATGCCGCCGAAGAGCTTTCCCATGCCATCACTTTGGCCAATCAAATTGACTACCTTGGCGGGATGCCCGGCGTTTCACCCAAGGCGGTCCGGACTTCTGAAAAAGCGGAGGATATGCTGCGTTTTGATCTGGACAATGAAAATGAAACGATTCGTAATTACCGCCAGCGCGTCCGGCAATGTGAAGAAATTGGTGAATACGCACTGGCTGAACATCTGCGTCGGATCCTGGTGCAGGAGCAGGATCATCAAATCGCCCTGGCCACAGCTCTGGGTGAAGACATCCCGGAGCTAACGCATCCGGATCAACGCGTGTAAATCATCAAAGCCCCCATTGGCTTTACGCCAATGGGGACAGGCACCCCATCACCTGAAATCTCAAAACTCAACTCTTACGGAAAAAAGGTGTCAGGTACCTTTTATTTTGGGAATTCCACAAAATTTGTGATCCGGCCGAATAAAAGGTGTCAGGTACCTTTTATTTTGGGAATTCCACAAAAAGCTGGATCGGGCCGCAGAAATGACGGGGGAAATATCCCGTGTCATCACATGGCAATCCGCAGCCACTCAACGCTGCCGCATTGAGCTATTGAGCGTGTCGCGTAAATAATTCACGGCCGAATAAAAGGTGTCAGGTACCTTTTATTTTGGGAATTCCACAAAAAAAAGGCATTGGTGGCGGACCTTCCGTGCTTGATTGTTGTTCACTTCCTGGATATTTTCATAGCCACAAAGATCAGCAGTCCCACCACCAGCACGCCCATCACGATTCCCACCCACATTCCGCCGCCCATCCAGGGCATCATGGTATTGTTG
>JAKAZF010000524.1 GCA_021826605.1 Planctomycetota bacterium
CACGCCCGTTCCCACCGAATTGGCCAACGCCACATGCCCCAGCCGGTACACATTCATCAGTCCGGCGATGCCCAGCATTGAATCGGGCCGAAAGCACAGTGGATCCAGAAAATCATCATCCACCCGACGATATATCACATCGACCCGCCGCAGGCCCGCCGTGGTGCGCATGTAAATGTAATTGTCTTCCACCAGCAGGTCGCGGCCTTCCACCAGTTCCACGCCCATTTGCCGCGCCAGAAAGCTGTGCTCAAAATAGGCTGAGTTAAATACACCGGGGGTCAGTACCACAATACACGGTTCTTCAACCTCCGGCGGGGCCAGGTGCTTGAGACAGCGCAGCAGATTATGCGGATAATCCTCTATCGGGCGCACGCGGGCCGCTTGAAACAACGCGGGAAACACCCGCTTCATCACAGCGCGGTTTTCCAGCACATAACTCACGCCGCTGGGAGTGCGGCAGTTATCTTCCAGGACCAGATAATTGCCATGAACATCGCGGATTAAATCCGTTCCGCAGATTGTGATGTAAATATCCTTGGGAATATTTACGCCGATCATTTCCCGCCGGAACATTTTGGCCCCGTAGATCAATTCCGCATCGATGATCTTTTCGCGCAGAATGGCCTGCTGATGATAGATGTCATGGCAAAATAGATTTAAGGCGGTAATGCGCTGAATCAATCCGCGTTCGAGATGGGCCCATTCCCGGTCGGGAATAATCCGTGGAATCAGATCAAAGGGGAATATTTTTTCCACACCCAATGTATCTTTGTATACCGTAAAGGTGATACCTTGATTGCGGAAGCACAAATCAGCCATCCGGCTGCGGTGCTGCAACGCTGTCATTCCCAGATCATGTAACCGGGAATACAACGCGGAGTAGTGCGGCCTTGGCCGCTGCGGCTGATCGAACATTTCGTCGAAAAGCCCATCGATCTCATAACCCTGAAACATAGAAGCCAGTCCCTTTTTCTATCTCGGACCAGCCTCCGCCAAAAGCATTATGCGCCAGATATGCCTTAAATTGCAACCCAAAATAAATGCCACCGCCGATTTACCCGATTTAACGCACACTTTTTTCAATTTATTCGCTTTTCTGATTTAATAGTCACAGCGATGATACTTATCCGACCGCGACTGCTCTCGGCAAGCAGGTTGACAGGGCTGCCCCCAATCCCCCCCCCCCTTAACAAAAACTTAGCGCCGTGCCAAGTGGATTGGTCGATGGATTTCCAGAATCCGATAAGCGCGAAATCTTTCACGGCAGACGGGGAGGTTGCCGGTCATGTGGAGCATGTGCTATCGTATCTTTGCGTCCCGGACTTTGCTGGCGAGGCAACGGAGGCTTTGCGCCACCGCCAATCGTTTACGCATTGGTTTCCGAGATGGTCCGAAGCTGATCCCGCAACCGGGCCGCTTCTTCATAGCGTTCCCCCTGCACCGCAGCGCTGAGCTGCGTTTTGAGTTGAATGATCCTCGCCCGCACCAGCGTTTCGGTTGAACTGCTGTGCGGCGGAAGTTTGCCGGTGTGCTGGGAATGCCGCTCGTGCATGGAACGGATCATCTCGGCTAATTGCTTTTCAAAGAGTGTGTAATCATTGGCGCACCCGAACAGGCCTCGCTTCTGAAATTGGGCCCAGGTTGTGCCGCACGTCGGACAGGCCACCGATGCGCCAATGGTATCAACCTCTTCAATGACTCCCGCGGTTGCATCAAGGTGTTTTAATTTTGCCAATTCCGGGTGCATGGGCACCTGGCTGATCGGCTTGCCGGTCGAGGTTTTGCCGATCAGCACCGGTGCTCCCATCAGACCGGATTCAATGGCATGTTCCAGGCAAAGATGAATCTCAACAACCTTCAGCGGCGGACCTTTTGTCACCACATCCGTAATATGGATCAACGCCGGGCGCGAACATTTCATACATTCTTTAACAAGCATGATTAAGCCCTCCGGGCGTAATACTTTCCTGCTTCCATTGTAGCGAATCAATGGCAAATTCAAACTGCGGCAATCGCTTTTTCCAGAATGGCCAAAGCCTTTTCAATCTGGGGCGGCGTAATAACCAGCGACGGGCATATGCGCAGAACATTTTTTTGCGTCGCATTGACAATCAGGCCATTGGCCAAAGCATGGCGCACCACCGGTGTGGCATCGGGTATATCAAGCTCCACACCCAGAAATAGCCCGCTGCCGCGAATGGCTTTTATCCTGCCGCTGATGGCGGAACCGGCGAGCTTTTCACGAATCATGGCTCCGGCAGTGCGGGCATGATCCAACAGGTTCTCCTGCTGAATAACATCAAATACGGCCGCGCTCACGTTGGCACAAATCGGATTGCCTCCCAGCGTGCAGCCATGCGTACCTGGCTTAAAATATGCCGCCAGCCGCGGGCTGGCCAGAATTCCTCCCACCGGCACGCCGCCGCCCAAGGCTTTTCCCAGCGTCATAATATCGGGCGTAACGCCGGAAATCTGGTGCCCGAACCAATGGCCCGTGCGTCCAACCCCCGTCCATACCTCATCAAAAATCAGCAACGCTCCGCAACGGTCACACAACTCGCGCACAGCCCGCAAATATCCCCTGGTTGGCTCATTAATGCCGCCTTCACCCTGAATCGGTTCCAGCATCACCGCCGCGGTCGTGCCGTCCACCACGTCTTCCAGTGCCTCAAGATTATCAAATGGAACATGCACAAACCCCGGTACCAACGGGGCAAAGCCATTCTGCGCCGGTCCGGCGGTGGCGGAGAGTGCTCCCATCGTGCGACCATGAAACCCCTTCTGCATGGTGACAATCTTCGGACGATTGGAACCCGCCGAAATGCGTGCCAGTTTAATAGCCGCTTCCGC
>JAKAZF010000525.1 GCA_021826605.1 Planctomycetota bacterium
GGTTGTTCCGCTGCCCAGCTTGGACATCGCTTCAATTCGGCCACCATGCTCTTCAACAATTTTTTTGGTCACCGCGAGGCCCAGCCCGGTTCCCTTCTGGCCCTTGGTTGAATAAAAGGGCTGGAAGATGCGCTGCAACTCATCGGGTTTGATCCCGACGCCATTATCCTGCACCTCAATTACGGCCAGATGGGCTACGCTATCAACATCACTTTTAAGCGTAATGACGCCGCGCCCCGATTCAACGGCATCGACGGCATTGCCGAGCAGATTCAATACAGCCTGATGAAGTCCATCGGCGTCGGCCGGAACCGGCGGCTGATCTTTATTGATTTCCGTAAGCAGGGTTATTTTTTTGTCTTTGGCCGCCGCGACAAGGAGTTCCAGACACTCATTAAGCACGTAGGGTATATTGGTTAATTCATAATTTGGGCTGCGTGGTTTGGAATACGCCAGCATGTTCATGGTCAGCGCCTGCACCTTATCCAGGTTGCGCTGCAGGATGGACCAGCCCATTTGAATCTGGCTGATGTCGGTATTCTTGATGCCCATGTCGACCACATCGGCCCCCCCACGCATCCCTTGGAGAATATTTTTAATGGAATGCGAAAGCGATGCGACTGTCTGCCCGGTAGCTGCCAGACGCTCCTGGCGGACGGATTCCTGATAGAGGCGGGCGATTTCAATTGCCAGGCCCGTCTGAAGACCGATCGCTGTAAGCAGTCGAAGTTGATCGGGCGTGTAGGAATAATTTTTGACGCTGGAATCGATATGCAGCACACCGAGATTTTTTTCCCGACCCTTGATGGGAACGCAAATGGCACTGCGGATCGCCATATCATGAACCGACTTGCCCTTGAGGAAGCGTTGATCCGTCATGGCGTTGCTGGAGAGCACGCCTTCGTTTTTAGACAGAACATGCTGAATAATGGTCTGGCTGACCGCGATCTTGCCCACCTGCTCCTCGTCGCGGTAGCGAACGACAACGGGTATCACTTTTCCGGTGGCGTCATCGAGCAGGCCGATAAACCCACGGTCGGCCCGCAGTTGTTCAAAGACCAGATCCATGACTTTGTTAAGCAACTGCTGCTGATCAAAAACGCTGGCAATGGCGGTGGATATCTGCAGCAGAACCTTGAAGTGCGCCATAGCCACCTGCGATGGCTCAGGTGCAGCAAGGATCACAGAATCATCGCTACTTGGAACGGTGCTGATAATGCTGGAATCGCCGGGGCCGGGCGAGCCATCCGCGGTAATTTGATCGGATTCCGCCAAGCTGACGCTGTTGGCGGCGGCCCCAAAGACCAGCAAGGTCGATCCGAGCCGTATCTGATCGCCCACCTTCAGACGCGATGACTTATTGAGTCGTACCCCGTTGACGAAGACCCCGTTGGCTCCCCCCGCATCGGAGATGGTCCACGTGTTATTCATAAATTCGATGTAGGCGTGCTTGCGCGATACGGTTAAATCTGATAGCGGGACCTGCTCGCTGCTGCGGCCAATTAACACCGGCTCCCGCATGGGGAATTCAAACTGACGCCCTTTGTCCGGACCTTGGAGCACATATAGGGAGAGTTGCGGCACGCTGTTATATCCGTTAAAAGCCCTGAAGACCGGTGGGCATCCATACACCACCGGAGAATACCTTAAACCAATCTCCGAACGGCGGAGCACCCATTCGAACTGCCGCTTTCAGAGTGGCGGCATGATCGGAACAACTCCGCCGCCCTAAGTTCGACGTATTGTAGTTACATCGATGACGGCTGGATAGTCAACACCTACGGCATATTACCCACGCCCGGTCATTCATGCACTGGGGGGCGCGGCCCGGAAGGTGCCCACTATCCGGCACAGCCGTCGTTGCACGGCATCCGGCTGTGCAGAAAAACGACTGTTGGTCATGGCGATTCCAACGGTTGGGTTTGTTGATCGCTGACGTGGGAGGCGTCCAGTAATTGCAACATGGAGTCCATCTGCGTGCGAAGACGACGGCTAACCATATCAAGCGTACTGGCGGCATCGGAGGTCAAGGGGCCGTATTGCCGCATCTGCTTGGGCCGAAGGTTATCCGCATAGTTGGCGGCTTGAATCATGCTGACACGAAAATTCCAAACAGCGCTAATTTCCGGAGTTGGTAAATCAACCCCGTTTTCTTCCAGAATTGACCGCATGGTGGCCCGCACATCTTCGAGCCAATTTTGGGCAATTGATATCAGCGTTTCATCTGCATCGGCGTTGACCGAATCGAGCGGGGATGGCGATTCTGACACTTCCAGTTGTGAAACCGCCTGCGTCAGGATGCGGTCAATTTCCTGAAAGGTCGAGATAAGGTTCCGCTTGTGGTTTTCATTCAGCCCGGACATATTTCACCAATACAATGATCAAGATCGCACTATTTTTCTGCCAAGATGCCAAAGCGTCCCAAGCCTGCCATTACCCCAACCATAGACCCTCTCCGATCCACTTGATTACCCTATAAATTCCGCCCGCAATGGGTTTCTGGCACACCTTGTACTTGTCAATACCATATGCTGCCATCGGAATAAGGTTTTGTCAAATATTCGTTCTAAATATTGCAGCCGAGTGTGCACGGCATATGTTGCGCAAAATGGCGGCTGACTGCCGATGTGGCCGCCTGATGGTTGCGCATCGAATAGCGAGTGCGCATCATTCACAGGTGATACGCATGCCTTTGGTTGGCATCTGCGATGGGCACGGATAACGTCAAAGTCCAAGGCTGATCTGGCTGAAACGGTATGTCGATCGCCATCCCACCGTTAGTTTTAGTAGATTGGCAACCTTACGGCGTGCGGCTTTCGCGGCTAGAATAATTCAGCGCGGTGCTGGTGCGG
>JAKAZF010000526.1 GCA_021826605.1 Planctomycetota bacterium
GATGAGCCATCAGTGAATCCACTATCGCATCGGTTTTAACATGCTCATTGCCAATGATTTCCACGGAGCGAATGACCGGCCGCTCTTTAACAATATAACGGACAATGACCTCATGATGTGCCGTGGGGATAACGTCCGCGCGTACCGAAGAAAATCTTCCCAGCGAGGCAATAGAGCGTACATCCACTCCGACTTCCGCGCGGTTATAACCCGAACCGGGTACCACACGAATCTGATTTTCAATCACCGCACGATCACTGGGAACGCTGCCGGAAATTTCAACTGATTTTACCGGCCAGCCGTTGAACGGGCTGGGCGTTTGTGGTTTTCTCAGCAAGTGATGCCGGGCGGGCTGGTTACTTTTGTGCACGGCAGCCTTGGACGGAGTAGATACGGTTTGGGCTGACAGCAGGCCGCCGGTCATTAAAGCTGCAAGGCAGGCGCTCATCAGCAGGCAACGCCGGGCGTAAGCAGCCAGGGTCGGCGACCTTTGTTTAGCTATCCATTGAGCCTGCATGAAAAATTCCCATATCCGGGTTTTTGCCGTCGTACCTGGTTCTTCCGCCGCTTTATGCGAATCGCGGGATCGTCATCCGCAGGTTCGATGATTCCCAATGCGCCTTCGCCCGGGACGTTCGCGAGTCTGACGGCACCGGTTGCACCATCAGAGTGAGCGTAGTCTATACGCAGTTGCTCAACTTGTGAATTCCCAGGTGTTGCTTGTGCCCGAATCCACCATAACCGGATACAAAAACCCGTGCGACTGGGGACAAGGCAGAGGCGACACTTCTAATATTTTCGTGTAAATTAATCCGTTGTCTTGACTATCAAGCCGGGCGGTCGGCAGGAAGGGCAGTTGGAATTGGCAAACGCAAAACGCAAATCACTGTCGCAATATTATCCCAAACGCCTGGATATTGTGGTTTATCTGATTCTTCTTCTGGGACTGCTGGTGACCGCGCAATGCCTGCCCGTATTATCCATTAAGAAATTTATTTTCTGGAAAAGTCAGTATTCGTTATGGTCGGGAACCGTCGGCCTGTTGCGCGGGGGACATTACGGCCTGGGGTTGATTCTACTGACGTTTTCAATATTTTTCCCGTTTGCCAAGCTCTGCATTTTGCTGGTGCTCTGGTTTGGAAAATTTACGGATGATCAGCGACTAAGCGCGTTTAAGTGGCTGGAAATTCTAGGACGCTGGTCCATGCTCGATGTGTTTGTCGTGGCGATGATCGTCGTCATTACCAAATCCGGCGGGGCATTAAAAGCATCGCCGGAAATCGGCATTTATTTCTTTGCAGTCGCAGTGCTTCTATCGCTGGTGGTAACGGTGCATATCCGCTCGCTGGCCCGCCGGGTGTCACCCAAAGCACGGCGCGCCTTGGCGGATGTGTAAGCGGTCAAATAACATTGATTGGCAGCTTGAGGCGGGTGTTGCGGAACACGGTGGGATTGACCCCCTCATTTTTGCGAAATACCCGGCAAAAATAACCCTCGTCATCAAAGCCGCAGCGGAATGCAATTTCCTTGAGTGTCAGGGTCGTTTCCAGAAGCAGCCGCCGGGCTTCCATCATACGGCGATTCTGAATGGCCTGGCTTAACGTAAGGCCCGTGGCATGGCGGAAGGTTTGCCGCAGGTATACGCCGCTGTAGCGTAGCGACTTCACCACATCCGCCGGACCGATGGGTTCAAAAAAGTGGGCGTCAATATAAGCGCGGATGTTTTGTGCCAGGGCCGGTTCATGGGCGGACTTCTCAGAATCATGCTGTGCGGCCGCTTCCGAGAGAATCTGTAAAAGCAGCAGGTCCGCGCGCGGGTCATTCAGCGGGCCGGATTTCCAGTCATCACCGGCACCAAAATCGGATAAAAAGCGGTGCAATAATTCCTGCAAACGATCGGGGCGGGCGGGGGTGCCGATCTGCGGCAACGTGGAAACCGCCGCACCTTTGCCCCCTGACCCGGAAATTGAAAAGTGCAGCCAGTAGAACGCAAGCCTGCGGTCATGAACCTGCACGCCGCCATGCTGGCGGTTTGGCCAGAGTAACAACGTCTGATTCGTATTAACTGTAAATTTCCGATCTTCTTCCCACATGGTCAATATTCCGCGCCGCACCAGAATAAGTTCAAAGTCCGTGCGCACGTCATCGCGGTGCCGCCAGTTGCCGGGGCTTACAAACAATCCGGCAAACAGGGCTCGCGCCGGTCGCGGTATTTTAAGTTCTAAAGTACATGTATCCATCTGCATGGCCATTCTAATGTGGGGCAGTCGATTCGTCATGGTATTTACGCGCTACCGACTATTCGGTGCCAGAGTTCTTTCCTTTTGTCCCACTGGCCGCTTCAAGGAATCGGCGAGCGGATACATGTTGCCCCGATCACCGGGTCAAGGGCGACTTTGCCGGCCAGAGCACCAGCCGCGGCCATTGAGAATCATTAAACACCAGCCGCATAATGCTTAGCTGCGACAAGCCGTGCAGGAGGCCGTTGTAAAAATGGCATGTGAAATAAAGCGTGCCATGATCATCAAACACCCCCGCCTGCCCCGGCCCAATAAAGGGTCCGATGGTATCCAGAAAAAGCGTGCCCCCGCCGCGCAGCATATTGATTCCGCGCGCATCAAAATAGGGACCGGTGATGTTCCGGCTGCGCCCGACTCGAATGTTATACGTGCTGTGGATTCCTCGGCAACAGTAGCCCCAGTTCACAAACAGATAATACCAGCCTCCGTGCTGAAAAATCTGCGACGCTTCAATAGTTCTGTGCCATGCCAGAGAATAATTCTTCCTCCAGCGCCGGCTGGCAAGCCCGGTCTGCTCATTAAGGCGGATAAGTTTAATTCCGGATGAAAAT
>JAKAZF010000527.1 GCA_021826605.1 Planctomycetota bacterium
GGCTGTTTATTGACCCTGCCAGCCATTTACAGATCGGCCATAATTGGGATAACTCGTATGCTGCCAATGTGCAGGTTTTCATCGACAATGATAACTATCTCGGTAGCTCAACCACGCAAACTATTAAATGCCTTCGCATTTCAGAGATACCCGATCCCGCCAAAGTGTTTATGGTCGCCGACAGTTCTTTATGGTACGGCGGCTGGGGTTGGCCGGAATTTCACCAGATGATGTACACCTATCAGATCAAGGCGGACTGCCTGAATACCTATTCGCCTACCGCGAACATGAACCCAAATTGTTATTACGGTACAGGCAATACCGATTTATCCGGGCCTGGTGGTATTCCGGGCGTTCGTTATCGGCATATGGACTTCGGCCCCAATCAGGGCCAGGCCAACATGGTTTTTGCCGATGGCCATGCGGCCTCGGTAAATTACGGCAACCTTCATCCCGACAACGTGCTGCTTGATCCCGGTGTAAACGTTTACTGGGCCAGCGGAAAAGGCGAAGTCGCCTATCCATACTTGCCGTAAATGTGTTGATAAAAAATGGGGGGCGGTGGTATCGCATCGCTCCCTTTTCACGGGCCGACAGCATGTGCCCCGAGAAAGCGGGTGAGGTGAGAAAAAAGCGGCAAGAACAAATAAAGGGTAGATAGCAGGGCAAGAACCACGAATCGCGTTTTATTCAGGATATGGCATTCAGGTGCGTTACCCGAAATACCATCCCTGATGAAGGTCCTTTAGGAGTTCTACCCATGACAAAGGTGAGGAAACTATCCCTTCTGGCGCTTTGCGCAGCGGCCGCTCTCAGCGTGGCCAGCCAATCAGCATTTGCCCTCGGCAACTATGATTGGAACGGCACAACCAGCAATGACTGGACGAACAACGCCAATTGGTACCCCGGCGCACCGGCCACCGGTGGCACGTTGGCTGCACCCGTGATCAGCGGCAATTTTGATCTTGGCACTTCGACCACCGCTGAAACTTATGCCTTGACCTACGATCCGGCTAAGAATGCAGGCATCACAGACCCCACTTACGAGATTGGCGGCATATTTATTGGACAGCATACCGCCGCAGAATTGGACGTATTAAGTGGTAGCCTGACATTTGAAGACCAGCAATATACCTCTTCGGTTGCGTGGGATGGTTCGCCAGGGACTATCAATGTCAATGGCGGGACGCTGACATTTCTCTCCCCCAATGGTGGGGCGGGTCTAACTTTTGGCCACGGCGGCACAGACACCGCCAATGGCGTCGGCACCGTGACTGTCACCAACGGCACAATGAATGTGGATGGTGGTCTCTATTTTAATTACGACTATAACAATAGCACGCTAACGGTCGGTCAAGGTGGGCTGGTTACAGTCAATAACAGCGATCAGGCAACTCCGACTGCCGGAACGACTACATTGAACTTTGGCTCTCGCATTGTTCTCACCGGCAACGGCATTTTTGAGCAGACAGCCTCCAGCACCATTAATTTCTATAGCCACAACGGCAGTTATGCTGCCGTCGCATTTCAAGCCGGCGGCAATGGAATGCTGTCACTCTTCGACGGTGGCTCGTCCGGGCTCTCGGCCATCGAGTCGCAGTTGTCGACCGCAATTACCGGTGGATTTATTGACTCCATCTCCGGCAGCACGCTTACGCCGCTCACCAGCTTATCGCAGTTGGCGTTCGTCCAGTCGGGTAATCAAGCTCAAATAACCTTGGCTCCGACACCTGAACCCGCATCGCTCGGTCTACTGGCCGTTGCCGGTGCCGGAATGCTGCTGCTGCATCGACGAAAAAGGTCGGCATAGCCGTTCCGCATCAGATAGCAAATTGGATTGTGGAACTTCCTCCCATCCCCGGCGTAAGTTGCTTACCGCCGGGGATTTTTTTTAAGCTGATGTGGCTGCGCTGAAACGCGCGGAAATGACATTGTAGACCAAAATCAATTATTGCCTCACCGATGAAATTGGGCTACCATAACCCGTTCCGGCGCACTTTAAATGCCGGAATAGGGTTTGCCATGAGTCGAGTAAACAACTGCCGCGGGCCTGAATCGGTCCCGCAAACGATGTGATTCTTTCGTGTAAATGGGTGCCTTGGATGTCTATAAATGATGTTGCTAAACGTGCGGGTGTGTCAACTTCGACGGTGTCGAGGGTAATTAATGCTCATCCGCGAGTTTCAGCGGACACCATTACCAATGTTCGCCGCGCGATGGCAGAACTTGGCTACGTTCCGTCCGAAAATCGTCCCGGCCCTAAACCCCACAGCCGCAGCCAGACTGCCAAACTTAACGTCGCCTTTATCACTTTTGGTTCATCCAACCGCGGAGATACACCCGGTTTTGAGAGGCTAATTCGCGGCGTATCCGAGGCCGTCAATCAGGCCGCATACAGCCTATCCATATTTCACCATCAAGATCCCAACCAACTGCCTGATCGCTTTCTTGAAACACCCGTGCATGGTTTGTTGCTGCACGGCGCACTACCCAGTGCAGAGGTACAGTCAAAACTAAGCCGCATTCCGTCCGTATGGCTCATGACCAATCGGCGGCGTCCACCTTGGGGTGATCAAGTTATGCCCAACCATTACGAAATTGGTGGATTGGCGGCCAATCAACTGCGCGAGCGGGGGCATCAGCATCTGGCTTTTCTAAATATGGATTTATCGCACTGGGCGTTTCAGCTTTATTACCATGCATTCGCCGCCGCCGCCGAACGGTGTGGGGTGTCGGTTAGCCGAGTTGAGGAGTCGGCAGCCGAGTCGCCAGACCATTGGTTTAAGTATGACCTGAACACGGTTGAAGCGGTGGTGGATAAATATCTGGCTCTGTCTCCCCGTCCAA
>JAKAZF010000528.1 GCA_021826605.1 Planctomycetota bacterium
CATGCCTGATGCGCATCCCGCGCCGGCGGCGCTGGCATTGCGGATGGCCATTGTGGATGCCGGCGGCGATGAGGATGCCATCAATACCACCACGTTGCTGGATGTGCTTGATAAACTTCGCAGCCGGTCGTTGCGCGGTGAAATCCAATTTGGCGGGGCCATACGGCTGAAGGTGATCGGCAATCGTATTAATATTTACCGGATTTCAGGCAAGCTCGGCCAGCCGCGGAGATTATTGAATTGTTGAAGCGCTACGGGTTAATCTGGAAACGTTTTGATCTTTGGGCCGCGGACGCAACGCATTATCGTCGGGCGGTGGCGGGAATATTTCTCCTGGCGCTGGCGATTCGCGTGGTTGCGGCCATTGTGCATCCCTATTATCTGCCTGATTCAGCGGATTATTCAGCTTTGGCCAAGGCAATTGTGGCCGGTCATGCCTATGAGGTGCATGGGCAACTGGCCCGGCGCATGCCGGGCTACCCTGTGTTTATGGCAGGTTTCTATGCCTTGTTTGGGATACAGCATCTGCCAATTCTCCTGGCGCAGGCGGTGATTAGCGCATTAACCACCGTTTTTGCGGCACTCTTGGGCCGGTGCGTGTCGCCTGCTACCGGTTTGCTTTCCGGCGCGTTGACCGCGTTGGATCCGCTGGGCATTGGTTTTTCCGCCTCATTGTTGACCGAGCCATTATTTACCTGCCTGTTTATTTTAAGTCTTTATCTGCTTTTACAGGCTATGCGGCGGCCGGAGCATGGGGGGATATGGCTGAGCTTTGCGGTATTGTGGGCGATCGGCGTTTATATTCGCGCGGAGGTGTCACTATGCCTGTTTCCGCTTTTGCTCTGGTGTGTATGGGTGATGCCCGGTCGCAAGGCTCGCATAAAGTCGGTGATGGGAGGAATCCTGACATTGGCGGTGGTTTTTCTCTGTCTGCTGCCATGGTGGGTACGTAATTATCGGTTGTTTCATCAGGATTTTTTCCGGTTTACAACCATGCAGGGAATCAGCCTTTATGAATCGGTCTATTCCGGCGCAACCGGCGGGCCGCGACAGTCCGATCTGGTCATACCACCATCCATCGAGCGTCTCAATGAAAGTCAGCGGGATCTGGCCTGGACTCACCGCGCTATTGCCGATATGGCCCGGCATCCGGGGCGCGTGATCCGACTGGCCTTTGTTAAAATTGCCCGCACCTGGTCACCCTGGCTGCACGCAAAGGGATATACCAACGTGTGGGTTAATGCGGCGCTTACACTCTGGTATGTTCCGCTGTTTATTCTTGCCATCATTGGAATGTGCCGTTACCCGGTAAGATCGCCTTTATTTGGTGTACTGCTGGTTCCAATCGTATACTTTACATTGATGCACGCGGTGTTCCTGGGATCGGTTCGCTATCGAGTTCCGGTTATGCCGCTGGTCGTCGTTTTTGCGGCTATTGGTATGGCCGGCACAATACGGCGAATTACCGATTCCGCGCCGGCGGTTTAAATCGCGGTAAGAGCGCAATAACGGATGCACTGTTTCCGGAAATGGCAAAGCCGGAAGTTTTGCGGAATAAATGGACGTGGTGTTGTTTCATGGCTGATTTTCCCCGAGCGAGTCCCGCCAGATGGTGGAAAACTGCCGCTATTGGGCGTGTGCATCGTTCGCCCCATGCGATGTTTGTGGGGCGGGTGCGCCGGTTGATTTCCATATCAATATTGCTGGTACTGGCTTTACTCATCGGCGCTGTATGGTATCTGACCAACCCCAAACGCCTCAGCGCCATGTCCGGGCTGCTGCTTTCACACGTGTTAGGCGCGCGCGTAACTGTGCAGAATGCCATATTGTCCTGGAATGGAACCTTGCGGCTCGGGGGCGTGCGCCTGCGGACCAACCCGGGAAAAATGCCATCAACCACCTTGTTCTCCGCCGATCAAGTGGAGGTTCGCTTTAACTGGCTGGGACTTGTCAGCGGGCGGCTGCATGCTTCACAGATCACCGCGGTACGTCCCATGCTTAATTTGGTCGATGACATCAAAGCCCGGCAATGGAATTATGAAGGCTTTGCCCAATCCGCCGCCACCGGTCCGTCGACAAATCCAGCAAGTAAACCCGCGCGGGCCGTTTATCAAAACAATCGTCCGGCACATTTGCCGGCAATTAATCTGCAAAATGCGGTGGTTCGCTGGGGCGAGATTCGCCACGGCGTGTATCGCATCGTTGGGCAAAGCCTGGTTAACGCCGAACTGGGACCCAGTCCGGAATCGCATTCCACCTATCAGTTGGATATGGAGCAGCAAACATTTGACGGGCACCCGGGCATTGTTTTAACCGGACGCTATAACATCGGCACGCGTGAATTTTCCGCCCGAATTGATAAACTCCAATTTACCCCGGGCTTTCGACGGACCATGCCGGCTCCGGTGCAGGAACTGTGGCATAAACTGCATCTGCGCGGAGCCATGCGGGATATTGTCTTTAAAGTAAGTCCGAACTCGGGCCTGCATGTTCATGCCTTGCTTGATGCTGTATCCATTGAGACCGTAGCCCCCAGCCGTCGATTGGGACCGCAGGTTATTCCCTTGAATAACCTCAACGGTCAGGTGGCTGTAAGCAATACGGGTTTCAGCATCAGCAACCTGCGTGGTATGGTGCTGGGGTGGCATTTTCAGGTGCCTGAAGCCCGATTTGACGGCTATGAGTCCGGTGCGCCGTTTCATCTGACCGTGAAGCTGCCGAATATCCATATTCCTTTTCCCTACCCGAAGATTTTCTCAACGCGGGATTTCTCACTTGCACAGGCTATTTTTCATCGTTTGCGCCCCAGCGGCCTGCTGAGCATTACGGTACATATCGACCGCAGT
>JAKAZF010000529.1 GCA_021826605.1 Planctomycetota bacterium
CTGGAAGCGGCGCTGGGCCGGCCCGGCACCTTCCAGGACGCGGCCCGCGCCCAGGCCACGCTCGAGCAGTACCAGCGCCAAAGCCAGCGCCGCCAGGAACTCTATGCCGCCTGGGAAAAAGCCGGCACCGAGGCGCTGACCGAAACCGGGCCGAATTAAATCCGCAAACCAATGCTAAGCCGATGGGCTGGCGGTTTCCACCGGGGCAGTGAGCAGCTTTTGCCGCAAGCCGTGCTTGCGATCTTCGCGCCATAATAATCCCAGGTAAATCAGCAAGGTTCCCAGCGCTATCATCCACGATATCCGTAAAAACGGCGTTCGATAAACCACCCGCACGACGGGTGTGCCTGCCGGTATGGCAATATGCATCATCCCGTTCTGGGCATAGGGGATGGGCCGGCAGCGGGCCGCAATGCAGCTTCGAAAGCCGCGGTTATTGGCAAAGGCCAGCGTCAATTCGTGGGCTGGCCATTGCCGCAAGTGAATAAGAATCGAATTTCCATCTTCCGCCCATTGAATGCCTGGCGCCGTGACAGCTTGATTTTTGCGCCAACGCACCCGCGGCCAGGCTTTCGCATTTTGCCATAAAGTCCAGCCCTGCCGGGCTTTGATCTTGCGATAGCCCGCGGTCCGCAATCGGGATATATATTGATTGCGCCGCGGAGAAAGCAAAATGTATTTTACGCTCCATTTCTGAAAATGCCGCAGCATGCTCACCGTCACAGGCGCATGGATGCCGCCGTCATAGATGTGCATGGAGGCCTCTTCCACCGACTGCTGGAACCCAAGCATGGGCTCATAGCCCAGCAGATTGTCCTGCCCCCACAATTCGGAAAAATTAAAGGCTTCATACTGGCGGTTGTTATGAATAAAACTGTCTTTGGCTATCATGACATAGCGGCCATGCCGCAGACTCGATTGCCAGGGGGAAACAATTGGAATGGGATATTTCCGGATTCGCCAGGCATGATTGGGCATAAAGCCAAACACCGCGATCCAGTTGGCGACCCCAACCGCCAAGGCCGCCATTTGCCAGCGCCGCTGAAACTGATTGAGCACAATGGCCGCGATCAGGCATTCAAAAAATCCAGCGAAATAAACCACTTTGAACGGCCAGCGAAAACGGTTTAAAACCGGCACGTGATAAATCAAGGGCCCGATCAGGTTGGTGCACCACAGAAAAGCCAGGGCAAAACAGATGCCGCTGGCGAGAAGATAAGGCCGGAGCGAATGGTTTTTGCGCCAGAGCTGCACTGCGCCCAGCGGCAAAAACGCGGGCAGAAAGCCGATATATGACAGGTAAGGCAAGGACGCGCTAATATAGTCTGATTTAGCGGGCCAGGGAATAAAAGGGCAAAATTGGCCCACGAACCATTGGTAAGGGGTAAGGTTCAGCGCCGAAAAAACCCAATAATATAATGGCCGTGCCCGTTCCAATGAGTTGGCGGCCTGCGCCCAAACCGGCAGCAGCATGGGCATGCCCAGCAACGCGGTTGGGAATATATATAATAGATATGATATGAAAACTTTGCGCCCTCGGGCGGGTGGTTTCATTAAGGCATAACACAGCACAAAACTGTGCTCAAATATGATCGCCAGCACAAAAAACTGAGGATAGCCCCCGTACAGCAAGGCTAACCGAAATGCCAGCATTGCGGATCCCCGCTTGAAGCCGGGCTGGTCCAGGTAGCGCAGCGCAGACCACAGTATCCAGGGAAACCATGCCCCCAGCATCAGAACGAAAGGCCACATCCGGCCCGCCCAGAGGGTGAACCCTGACATTGCGGTCAGCGCGCCGAATACGGCTGCAATATTCGATACCTTCAAATACCGCAACAAAACATATGTGCCCGCAACCGCGATCAGTATATGCATCCAGGCCAGAACGTCTAAAGCGGCAAAAGGATTTCTCCAAATCCCTTCACTTAAACCCATGGCAAGGTATTGTGGAATATAAAATACGCCGGGCTGGCTGACCGCCTCATGAGGGACGCCCGCAAAGGTATGAAAGTTGTAGGCCGGGAAATACCCCTGCAACACCTCGCGCCAATTATGGAAAAAGGATGGCAAAAAATAGTTGCACCCATCGTCCTGCAAAAAATAATAAGGAAAGCGCAATTCCAATAGCAGTAACAGCCCGGATGCAATCCCCAGTGCGGCCATGAGGGCATGATTCCAGTGCCGATATCGTGGCTGAACGGCAGTTGTGCGCGGGCCGGGCGCGGCATCGGCTAAGTTCTTTCCGCGGGATTTGCGGTTCATAAAACGAAATTATAAATTGCCCTTGCGCTTCATCCGGGAATTATTTTAAAATTCGATCGGCTTGGAGGTGGCGCATGCTTTCCATTGTGCTCCCAATTTATAATGAAGAAACAGTCATCGAACCCTTGTATAAACGGCTATGCGTCATGGCCAGTAGTTTGGAACTACCCTGTGAGTTCATTTTTGTGGATGATGGCAGCCGTGATCAGAGCCTGCGATGCCTTCACCAGATCCAAGCTGCGGACGAACGTATTATAATTCTGGAACTCTCACGCAATTGGGGTCATCAGGCTGCCTTGAGCGCCGGTTTGGCGGAAGCCCGTGGTGAAGCAGTGGTTTTGATGGATGCGGATTTGCAAGATCCGCCGGAGCTTATTCCTGAGATGGTGCAGGCCTGGCGGGATGGCGCCCAGATCATAACTGCCACACGGCGCGAAAATCATGTTCGGCAAGGGCCCCGACGGTGGCTTTCATCAGCATTTTATGCTGTGTTCCAGGCACTCTCCGAGATCTCTCAAGCCCCACATGAGGGTATATTCTGTTTGCTGGATGCTGAACCCGCCGCCGAACTTTG
>JAKAZF010000530.1 GCA_021826605.1 Planctomycetota bacterium
GTGTTGGACAAGGGCCAATTGTCAATCATCAAGCCGAAGGGGAAAACCAAACTTGTACCCCTGAAGGTGCAAAGTCCTTACGAAACCGTTCTGGTGGATACCAGCCTAAGCGGATCATCGGCGCTGAACACCTATCCGCTGATTGCATTGTTTAACCGCACCGATCTGATATTAACCGGAACAAAATTGCGCCAGCCGATGATGGTCATGCCGCTGGCCCAACTGCAGCAGGAAATGCTGCTGGCGAACGGAACCATAACGCCCGCCGCGGTTAAATCCACTCCGGTGGACAAACTCCCGCCGGTGCAGATCAACGCACAGAGTCTGCAGAACTTCTTTTCAGCCGTGGCACCGGTGGTGGTGGTGGTGCTGGGTCTGGTGGCCAGTTTGTTTTTTGCCGCAGTTTATGTGGCTTGGACACTGCTGATGGTGTTTTTGACCGGCTTTCTGGTCATGTCGATCAACCGGAACATTGGCATGCCGCTGAAAGTCGCCTGGCGGATTTCCATGGCGGTGATGATTCCGCTGCTGATTCTGCGCGGATTATTGGCCGTTTTTGGTATTGTTCCCGCAATTAATCAATCGCCGATGACGGATCAGATCCTTTACATGGCCCCCATTGGTCTGGCGCTTTGGGCCGCGATACTCGCCAATCGTATATTCAGCAAGCCCCCCGGCGGGCAATCCCGCAAACTTTAACGCCGTTGTGTTACAAGGTCGCGGGGGAACTCGGCGGTGATTACGCCCGAGGAAACTGCGATGACCGGAGCGGAGGCGAATGAGAGCATCGAAACAAATGGGGTGCTTCGGGATTGGCCGAATTTGCGCACTGGCCATTCCGAGATTGTTTCGTTGGCGGTGGTCCTCCAGCCCGCAGTGTTATGCCAGTCAAACACATATCACGGCAGCTTGGCGTATTGGACGCGAAGGATTATCATCAAGATTGGGTCGTGGTGCCCCCGGATTGCAAGAGGATGGCGATGTCACAATTAATCACGAAAGTGCACATCAAAAACTACCGGGCACTGGCTGACGTTTCCGTTGATCTTCGCGATCTCAATGTGTTTTTTGGGCCGAACGGTGCGGGAAAAAGCACATTTTTGGATACGGTCTGGTTTGTAAGAGATTGCGCGATTCGTAGCGTGGAGTTAGCTTCGGCGGCCCGCAGCCACGGTATTGGCCTGTTGTTTGACGGGGCGGGCGAGGGCGAACAGATTACGGTTGCAGTATCCACCGGTGAGCTTGAATACCAGTTGACTCTTGGTCTTTCCTCCGGCCGAATCGACCCCTTTGCCGGGGAGATATTGCGGCGTTTCAGCGATGGATTACATCTCATCAGTCGCGCTGCCGGAAGTGATAAGGCGGACTTTTACAACGCGGGAATCCACGATCCGGTGAACGTTGCTCTGCGCGAACCGCATAAACTCAGCCTGGGCCGCTACTTAGACTTTGATTCCCGCATCAACGCAGCGGCCAGCTTGGACCGAATCCTCCATTTCGTGCACTTTTACCACTGCAGGCATCTTAACCTATGGTCGCTAAAAAATCGGGGTTCGGAAGCGAGCTACGAAACATGGCTATGGGACCGGGGCGATAATCTCTGGTCGGTGTTGCGAAATTTGGACGGCAAGCGACAAATCGACGATCGCTACACGACGATTCTTAACTATATGCAGCAAGCCTTCCCTACCTTCGACGGCGTAGTAATGGAAGCGACAGGGGCTTCCAGTGTTTATGGTAGTTTCCTGGAAAAGGGCCGCCGGAAGCCGATACGCGCGTCCGGCGTTTCCGACGGGCACCTCCAATTGCTTTGCATGCTCACGGCTTTGTTCGCCGAGGGAAAAGACCGCGACGCCGTCCTGATCTTTGACGAGCCGGAGATTTCCCTGCATCCATGGGCAATATCAGTGCTCGCGGAAGCCATGAAAACCGCCGCGACGTCATGGAAGAAGCAGATTTTGCTTGCCACCCATTCGCCCGTACTCATCAGCCAATTCGAGCCAAAAGATATTTTGGTTGCTGAGTCCTGCAACGGCCAAGCCGTGTTTCAGCGATTGTGTCAAATTTCCGAAGTTCAAGACCTTTTGGAGAAATACGCCGCAGGCGCGCTGTACATGGCGGAGGAGGTCGGCAAGCAGTCAGTCGCCGCGCCATCCGCGGAGTTGGCGCAATGAGCAAGCCCGGGGAGCCTGAAAATTGGCGTTTTGTAAAATTTGGGTTATTCGTAACTGGTGAAGGAGAGCTGAAAATTCTGCCATTGCTGCTGCGGTCGCTATGCGCTTCGGGGCACGGTACATTTCAGGTTATCCGGAAAATTGAACAAAGGTCGCCGATAACTTCGCAAAAACGCGAGCTTCGCATGGTAGGCAGCGGCAAGCTGATTCCAGATCGTGACGCTACGGAAATTGGCTATCCCGCCCGCAGGTTTTTGAGGGAATCAGAATTGCACTTTATCCTGATTGTCGATGATCTTGAACGGAGCCGGGGCAACCAGAGGCAAGAGGTATTCGCGCGCTACCGCGGTGCCCTTGATAACATCCTCGGCGAGAACCAGTGGCGCGCGGGCGTGTTCTTTCTTGTGAACATGCTGGAGGCCTATTACTTCGCAGATACCGTGGCCGTAATTAAGGCTCTTGGCCCGCCTCAGGTGCCACTGCAAGATTGGCCTGACGACGTGGAGTTAATTTCCCACCCCAAAAATGAGCTTTCTGAAATATACCGGTCTTTTAACGAAGTTACGGATGGTGAGAAAATCGCGGGGTTCCTGAACATGGAAAAGGTACTGGGCAGAACGAACACATGTGCCTCGCTCAGCACACTGTTTGCGTGTTGCTG
>JAKAZF010000016.1 GCA_021826605.1 Planctomycetota bacterium
AGAAATTTATGGGAATACCCGTGGATTTCATGTAATACCAGAAGGTTTTGCTGGCGATACCCGCCTTGGTGTACGCCTCCAATCCGGTGCGCTGTTCAATGCGCCGGCACAGAACCGTTAAATTCTGCTGCGGCCGCGCCTTGACCAGGATGACCGCCAACTGATGACGTTGAGCCGGTGCCCAATTGGCGGCACGGCTGTACGTGGTGTAGATAATGGGAAGGCCCTGAAAACTTAAAGCGGTTCGGCACAAACCGGTTACCAGTGCCCGGTTGCCGTTAATCTGCATGGTCTGACCGGGCTTGATATTCCCGAGTTTGTCCTGTGCGTAGGCGGCATCGACCAGGACGCCGTGCGAAATTCGCAACGCATTGATGGTTATTCCGCCCAGCAGCTTTGGCGGCCCGCCCGCCAGAGCCTGATCGCCCAGACCCAGCAGAAGACACGTCTGAAATTTTCCATCGGAAAGCCGCACTTGAACAGCCTGCCGGAATAGCTGCGTGGCCCATAAAACACCAGGTATCGCCTTGACCCGATAAAGCTCATCCTCGCTCATGGGCCGGAGGTCATCGACATCTTCCATGGGCCGGTTGGTCACCCATATATCCGGGGTGCTGATGTTGGTGACAATGCCATACGTGCTGCGCATCAGGCCGACAAAAATATTCAGCTGCTGGGAAATCAGAAATGTTGCCAGCGCAATGCCGATAATAATACCGATGTATTTAACACGATCTCCCACCAACATGCGTAATGCGACAAAATTCATAATCCATTTCTCCCGGTGGTGGTAACCATCCTGCGGCTGTAACCGTCGGTCTTAAAATCGGCCGCAGCATTTCAGGCGTGGCGGCGTCGCCCGGCTAATTCACGCTTTCATGCCGATCATGACCACACCAATTAAAATGAAAAGAATACCCAGCCAGCGTTGAGGGGTCATGTGCTCTTTGAGAACATGCGCCGAACAGAACGCGACGGTGGCAAAACAGATAGCCCCCATGGGAAAAGCGATAATCAGCGGCATAAAATGCAGCGTCCAGGTCCAAAAAATTGACTCGGTAACAAATGCTACGATCGCCGCCTGAACCCAGTGGTTGGTGAGAATTTGCCGCAGTATACCGCCGGCTCCCGGGGGCATACTGCGGGTGCCGATTTTCATGGTGACCTGTCCCACGGTTTCCAGGACCACCGCGCCGGAAAAACTCAACAGACCCATCCAATAGACGTTCATCCAGCCGCCTCCGAAGTACCCGGCTGCTGGTGCATGGCTGTGACGCGCGACGAATTGGACGGCGTGCGGCTGACCAGAACCACGCCGGCTAACACCAGGGCGATACCGCAAAACTGAAGCGGATCCAGATTTTCTGAAAAGAGCCAGTGGGAACTTACCGCTACGACAATATAACTTAATGCCGTGATCGGCTGGACAAAGCTTAAATCCGCCAGAGCCAGAACCATCATCCAGTTGAATAACTGCCAGACGTGTAAAAGCAGGCTCAGCAAAAACAGAGGTTTTATTAATGTGGCCCCCAGAGCGTGGGTCATTGAGCCATGTTGTGGAACCGATGCTCGCCAGCAGAGCTGCACGCTGGTGTCCAGAGAAATAGCAAGAAATAGCCCGGTCCACAGGAGCATCCGACGAGGTTTTTGAGTCGGAATGCTCACGCTTTAATTCCGATCTGTGCCGAGCGGGATTTTTCCAACACCGCCTGGATGACCGCAACCAATTCATCGGCGATCAGTCCATGGGCATAATCGTTGGGATGTACGCCATCGGGTCCCGAGACACTTTCCAGCGGCACGCGGCTTAGCGAAGTGCCATACTGCACAAAAGGACATTCCAGTTCCTCAGCCACCTTTGCCGCCGCTACCCGATACACTTCCAGGCCTTGATCGGAAACCGGTTGACCGCCCAGAGCCTGAATCATGGCGCTGACATCTTTGCCGCTTAATTGTGATAAATATCGGCCCCGGATATCCAACGCATGATTCGGCATATCCGTAAGAATAGGCCATGCCCCGGCGGCGATTATCTTCTGCGCGATTTTTGTCAGATGAGCGGAGTACCGATCCACGCGAATGCGATTCTGTACAATTTTTCCGTTGCTGATCACAAAACGCTTCCACAGCAAATCCACATCATTGCCGCCCAGCATCACCAGCACCGCGTCCGGATGATGCTCCTGCAGCAGGGGGTCCATAAGCTCCACCGCGTCGGCTGTGGTGCGATGAATGTCCGCGTCCACAATAAATGTGACGTCCGACAATTGTGTCCGGAGGATATCCAGATAGCTCCGCTCCACGCGACCCGTTACATCGGTGCCACGGATTTCCGCAATTCCCAGGCTGATGCTGTCGCCGACAATCAATAATGTGCGCTGATGGTTAACCGGCATGGGCGGCCTCCTTGCTGCCTGGCGCGGCGGAAACCGCAGCCGCATCAGAATAATCATGGCGCTGGTCGATCATGCGTTTAAGCTTGCGATCATGACGCAGAGAGCCGGGCGGATGCAGGACCACGCACAAATCAAATATGCCGATATCCAGGTTTTTGGTCAAATCCGGATACTGCAAGCGCATTTGCTGTTGGATGTCCCTTCGCACCTGCTGGTCATCGGTGCGCAGGCTTTCCACGTTAATTTCCATCAGTTCGCGTAAACCATCGAGTTTGAAAACCACCTGCCAGTCATGCGTTAAGCCTTCCACACGCCGCAGAATATTTTCAAACAGCAGGGGATATAAATTGCCCCCGCTGGCGACGATCAATTCGTCACGCCGGCCGCGCAGGCGGCTCATACGCATGCCCTTGAGGCCGCAGGGGCATGGTTCGGGAATCAGTCGCGTGATATCCCGCATGCGATACCGCACCAGCGGCATAACCGTGCGCCGCAACGTGGTAAACACCAGCTCCCCCAGCCCGCCGCTGTCCGGTTCTATGATCTCCGAATAAAAATCGGTATCGTCCAGATGGTAAACGTCCGGCTCATCACAAGGTTGATATCCCAGGCCGCTGCCAAGTTCCACGCTGCCATAGCACATGCGTACTTTAGCGCCCTGCCACACCCGGTTCATCCATCCGATGGCCTCGCGCGGCATTTCCTCGGCTCCGCCAATAAGCAGCTTCATCGGTACGCTGCCGTGTTCTTCCGCGAGTTCCGTCAAACGTATCAGCCATGTCGGTTCACCCATGATGACATTAAACTCATACTGCTTGAGCCGCCGATAGACCTCCAGCGGATCAACTTTTCCAAAGGCCATGCAAAAGCACCTGGTCCTCATCAGAGCGTTATGCACCAGCATGCCGGGAATCCACATGGAAAAATCAAACGCGTTGGCCACCCGATCGGTTGATCGCAGCCCCATTACCCGCAAGCCTGCCGCATCAATTTGGGCAATTTGTGATAACTCATGTTGATCATAATAAATCTGCTTATTTTTTCCGCTGGTCCCGGAAGATTCAAAAACAATATTGGGCGCCCGACAGATGAAAGCCTTGGGGTCTGCGATAATATCTTCAGGCATGGTATAAAAATCACCGAGATCTGCCGGCGTGCGAACTTTAGCCGGATCAATGCCCCGATCCTGAAACGCCTGACGATAAAATTCGCTGTGCCGGCTGACATATTTTACAACCTGCCGAAAACGCTGCGCGCGAAGTCGCGCCACGACCCATTGAGGCGTGGTTTGGTAGATCCGCGCCAGGGCCGCCGGACTAAGCTGGTCTGCAAAAAAGTCTACCGGATTCAATGTCAGATACCACCCTTTCAAACTTCCGCTGCTTGTTACCGCGGCTTTGCGCGTGTTTCTATCGCACGGCCTTCATGGCCTGCCCGATAGCCTGCGTCGTAAATTCCAAGTCCTCCGCGCTGTGTGCGGCGCTGACAAACCAGCAGGCTGAGCCGGAACTGTTGACATGCACACCCTGCATCAGCAACGAATGCCGGAATGCCGCGTAGCGTTGTGTGTTCACCTTTAACAAGTCCCGATAATGTTTCAACGCATGGCCGTCCTCGTTAAACAGCACCTGGAACATACTGCCCACGCCCTGCACCACGCAGGGAATATCAGCATCCCTGGCAGCCCGGCGAATCGCTTCCATGCAGCTTAGGCCATGGCTGTGAATATTTTCCAGTGTTCCAGGCTCATTTATCTTGCGCAGGGTATAAAGTGCGGCAGCCGAGCACAATGGATTGCCGTTGTACGTGCCGCCATGTTTTACAATATTGGTGCCCACCTGTTCCATAATCACCCGGCGGCCCGCAAAAGCGCTGATGGGAAATCCGCCGCCGATGGCTTTACTGAATATTGTCAAATCCGGCGTAACGCCAAAATACTGTGCCGCTCCGCCGCGTGCCAGGCGAAAGCCCGTGACAATTTCATCATAAATCAGCAAAATTCCCCGTTTGTCGCACTGCTGGCGCAACCAGGCCAGCATCCCCTCTTCCGGCATAATGCAGGCATTGTTAGCAACAATAGGTTCTAAAATAATGGCCGCCGATTGGGCACCGTGCTCATTAAGCAGGCGCTCAATAATGTCCTTGTGATTCCATGGCGCAATGATGACATCCCCGCTGACTCCGTCTGGAATACCACGCGAATGCGGGCTGTTATGGGGATGATCCAGCGGGCCGGCTTCCGCAGGCGTGGGGCGGTTGCTCACGGCCAGTACGTCGATCCAGCCATGATAATGTCCCTCAAATTTTATAATCCGGTTGCGCCCGGTAAACCCGCGTGCCGCGCGGATGGCCCCGCTGATAGCTTCCGATCCGGAATTCGCATAACGCACCAGCTCTGCCCCGGGAGCCATGGCGCAAATTTGTTCAGCCAGTTCCACTTCTACCGTGTTGCACGTGCCGAACATCGTGCCGCGCTCAAGTTGTCCCTGCACCGCCGCGACCAAGCCGTCGTCCGCGTGGCCGAGAATCGCACTGCCATAGCTAAGCAGGTAATCAATAAATTCATGGCCGTCCACATCCCACACGTGTGATTTTTCCCCCCGGTCAATGTACAGCGGATAGGGCAGCGGCCCCGTGGTGGAACTGCGGGCCGAACTGCTGATTCCGCCCGCCAGCACCTGCTTGGCCCGGGCAAACCATCGCTGGGATTGGTTGGTGGCATGAATGTCGGGCAGACCCAGAGGATGTACCATCGTTTGTGTCATACGTCTATTTTACCGGTAAAGTTGTCCAATGTATTGCACACAGCGCAAATGACAGCGCCGCTTCATGCACCGCTTTAAGTTCCACGAATTCATCCGCGCCATGCGCCTGCTCCAGGCTGCCGGGACCCCATACCAGCGTGGGTGTTTGATCCATACCCCAACGAAGGCCCGCTTCGCAACCCGCGTTGAAACCGGCCCATGGCCTGTTGCGCGTTGTCACACCACGGTCGGTCATCGCCGCCAAAGCACTTTGCGACAAGGGATGTTGTGCGGATAATTCATGCCCGCCATATTCTTCGGAAAATTCAATTTCCAGGGTGCACCCCCTGCCCTTTCCCTGGTCGTGCAATTCCCCCAGGCGATGCTCAAAGCGATTTTTCCAAATCGCCAGATCGTCCATCGGCAGCAGTTCCAGGTACCCTGCACACCCGGCTAAATCACAGGTGGCACCTTGCCAATTCCCTCCATCCACACGATCCACTGTAATGGGCCGCATCACCGGATAGGCCGCGAACAGTGGATTGGGATCAGGCAGGGCGAACTCTTTTTCCATTATTTCCAGGTGCTCCAGCACCTCACGCAAGGCGATAATGGCATCCTGTCCCAGCCATTTGACTGTGCCATGCACCGCTTTGCCGTGCAATCGGATGACGAATCTTACGCCGCCGCGTGAGGCATTCCGTGGTTGTCCTTCCGTGGGTTCCAGGACAATCAACCCATCCGGACGATAGCCCCGCACATAACTGGTTAAGGTGCCCAACCCCACGCAATCCTCTTCGCCGGGGACAATTTCCACCATCACATCGCCTGGTAGGCCGTGCGGATATGTTTTTTTCAGTGCCGTCAGTGCCGCCAGCGCACTGGCCAGCGGACCTTTCACATCGCAAGCGCCCCGGCCATATATCCGCCCCTCGGCAATTTCCCCTGACCACGGGCCATGGGTCCAGCGCCCTGGATCGCCCGCTGAAATGACATCGCTGTGGGCGTTAAACATCAGGCTGCGGCCAACGCTGCAACCTGGAAATTTAATAACCAACGTGGGCCGCCCGGCCAGTGGAATGTGTCGCAAGGCCGCCTGCCGATAAGTCTGAAGCTGCGTTTCTGACGATTCAAATAATTCTGTTTCAAAGTTGTTTTTCGCGGCCCACCGGGCGATAAACATTACCAGATTGCCTTCATCGCCGCTGGTGGATGGAATCTGCAACAGCTTCGCAAGCAAATCCTCTGTGGCAGGCTGAAGCTCCTGGAGGTATGTTTCCAGTGAGCAGCGCATGTCCGATGAATTTGCGGGAATTCCTGCGGGTTGAGTCGTGGTTATTCCAGGCATAACGCTCGCATTCTTTCGTTCGGCTTAAGGCGGCTCAAATCGCGGCCACCTGCGATGTCCATGCCCGGTTCATGATCGCGGCAATTTCGTGCAGGCTGTTGTACGGAATACAGGCATGGTTCCGCGCCGCCAATTCTTGCGCCAGGACTCCTTTGGCAAAGACCACATCGGCCTGCCGGGACGGGCATATATCACTGCGGCCATCGCCTATGTAAATGGTTTTTCGCCGGTCTACATGCAGTTCCCTGGCGCTGGTGCATTTGCAATGTGCCGCCGCAGATAAGCAGAATTCCGCTTTGTGCGGGCAGACCAGGTGAAGCTGCTGATGCTTCCGGGCGATGCGATTGGCCCGAATTTCAATATCGCCGACGTTAAAGCGGTTCAGAATTCTGCGAATAAATTTTTCAATGCCGTCACTGAGAATAGCAAACGGGACATGATTTTGCCGAAGCAGCGTGATCAGGGGGATAAATCCCGGGTCAATGTCCACCTGATCGATAAAATCGTACAGGTCATTATCTGAAATGTCCAAAAGTGAAAATTCTTCCCGCAGGCATTCTTCCGATCCAATTAACCCGGCTTTCCACCGCTCTTCCACGAGTTTCCATGATTCATTGCGTGAAAATCTGTTCACCAATTCGTCCAGCACATCCTGCCGCGAGATCGTGCCGTCAAAATCAAACCACACCTGTGCGGCATGGGGTGCAGGTAAAATCAAAGTCTTCACTATGGAAAATCCTCTTCAAATCAAGCATGGTTTTTCCGCCCCGCCCGGCTTTATGTCGCCTTCGGGGCTGCTGTGAGAAAACCAATTTTTAATTCTCGATAAACGGGTCTTCCGTCCCATTCATCGCGTGCGTTCCAAAATCCATTGGTATCTTAGGGCAAGAGGGGGGTGAATATCAACCGCAATCAATAGTGGAGAATGGTATCGGGGCGTGGCAATATTTCCGGGCAATGCGCTGCGCGGGGAAACTTCACATAGCTGCCGGCTATGCCGTGGTAAAGCGCACCCCGCGGGGCGGCCCATGCTTCGGACAGGCTCCTACCTGCTTAGTCGCGCCAGCGATCTGTTCACTGCGTCGATATTAAACGCTTTGGGGTTAAATTTGCCCATCCATTCAGCGACCTCCGCATGGTCGGGATGCTCTTTATCGTTGAGAATGGCAAGCTGTTCGTAGTATCCCTCCAGACCGCCGCAATCCTCCGGCGGACAGGCCATTTCGCCGTCAGTGCAGACAATTGGCTTTTCTAAAACCGGGATTACTTTTTCCACGACAATCGTATGCATCCAACTGTCGCCAAAGTCGTATTGGTAAAGGAATTTCTTTCTTTTTCCTATAGCCTTAGCCAGGCTAATTTTCGAGTCATCTTCACCGGTATCATCAAAGTCCTCGAATGGATGATATCCCGTATATCGCACCTCACCGATTTCAAACTCATGCAGATGGCTATCGTTCCAACCCATGGCCATCTGAATGACGATGTGCAGGCCTGCAAGGGTAAGATTCGCCGGAACGATGACCCGCCGCCAGATGGACGGCTCGCTTTGAGCCAGCGTAATCGTCAATTCAAATCCGTTGGTGGAAAACCTGCCGAATCCCTTTTTCGCCATGTTCTACTCCTTATCACCTGTGAATCGTGGTCGGCTGTGAAATGCCACCGCGTACCCGCCGACAATAACGTACTTAACGCGGGCGGCGTTTAACAACGCGACAAACTCGCGCAAGCCTTTGGGAAGTTTCATCGTTGCTCCGTTGTCCTTAATCTATAACCCGATCAAAAATCACCATGGACAGATGGATGCAAGCTTCCGCGACCGCTTGCCAGTTCTGCCAGGGTGCGATCAGATTGCGATATTCGGCAAGACCTTCCTCACTAAGATCAAACGGCAGGGGATTGGCCAGTTGAATAACCAACTGGAGTGTTGGCGATTCTCCATTGGGTTGCGGATAAAGCGCATCCAGCGTTTTCAAGGCGACAACGACCTCAGCGTCCCCCATGTTGGCGGCCAGCGCGACAAAATCCAGATAATCGCGTGTGGCGTTGCGTTTAAGAATTAGGATTCCCTTGATGCGCAGGATCTCGGCGGGTGTTGGTAATGTTATCACTTCGTCTTGGACAGTAACTTTCGTCGTCTCCAACGGGGATGTGCGTATCAGTTGCCGCACCCCAGTCTCGATACCATCGAGGCTTCCAAGAATTAATACGGGCCGGTTAACGCGCGCCGTCTTCCATCCAGCAACGGATTCAAGCTCCGCAAGAACCTGATCGAACCGTGAACGCAAATCAGTGAGGACGTGGTCGGCATCATTTGAGAACCGGTGCCTGGCGTGCATTGCCGACGCGGTACCGCCTACGAGAACCGCCCCTGGAAGAATCCGCTGAAGTCGGCCGGCGGCCAGCAGCAGCCGCTCCCAGTCAGGTTGAGTGTTGTTGGACATAATGCATCCAAAAGTGATAACGCTGAGCGTAAGGATCCGGCAGATGGGTCTTGCAGACTTGAACTACTTTTGCGGCAACCGCTCTATCACCCAGCACGTTCTGCCGCAGCTCTACCCAATCTTGCCGTCGGCCGCGGGAAATTATGTCATCGATGGCCGCAAGCGTCATGGTCGAAGAATTCAAATGCCGATGCTGCATCTTAACCAATCCACATTTAACACAACTTTACAATAACCGAAGGGACTATCCCGTCAAACCAGCACGGCGATTCCATCTGGGCGGGACAAATTTCCGGGCCATATCGCCGCACGAGGAACGGTCACATATCCGCCGGCTTTGCCCGCAATGGAACGCACGATAAAAGCATTCCGACGCGCCGCGACCAAACACTGCGATTTGCCCCCTGATTTAGCGCTATCTCGGCACTGCAGGGAAAAATTGCTGCGTCCAAGACGACTGGGGAGATCGGCGTTTTTGAAAACTCCATTCTTACGGGTACAATTTATCCGTTATCCACCGACTGTCGACGGATCATAGAAAGGATATTCATGAGTAGAGAGACAATCGAATTTTTCGGTGACGATGTCACCGACCTCTATTGGGGCGACGCTTTGGATGTGTTGCGGGAACGTATCCCGGATGAATCCGTCGACCTGATTTTTGCCGACCCGCCCTACAATATCGGGAAGGTATTCGGCAACTTTCTGGATCGCTGGCCCTCAGATGAGGCTTATGCTCAATGGTGCTATCAGTGGTTGGAGTTATGCCTGCGGAAGCTCAAAGCGCACGGCAGTATTTACGTGATGACAAGCACCCAATCCATGCCTTTCCTTGATTTGTACCTGCGGGATCGATCCCTGATTCTTTCACGCATCGTCTGGCACTATGATAGTTCCGGTGTTCAGGCTAAGAACTACTTCGGATCGCTCTATGAGCCGATTCTGTTTTGCGTAAAAGATGCATGTCACTACACCTTTAACCCCGATGCTATAAAGGTGGAGGCTCGGACCGGTTCCCAACGCAAACTCATTGATTACCGGAAGCCGGTTCCGACGCAATACAACACCGAAAAGGTGCCCGGCAACGTCTGGTATTTCCCCCGTGTGCGTTACCGTATGGATGAATATGAGCAGCATCCGTCGCAAAAGCCCGAAAGTCTTATTGAACGTATCATCAAGGCGTCAAGTAACGAGGGCGATATCGTGCTGGATCCGTTTGCCGGAACATTTACCACGGGTGCAGTTGCCAAACGTCTTGGTCGGAAAAGTATAAGCATTGAGCGAGAGGAGGAGTATATTCCGGTCGGTCTGCGTCGACTGGGTTTAGCCAAGAACTTCCAAGGTAGACCAATTGCAGCTCCAACCAAGACTTTTGCTCGCGCCTGCACTGAAAAAGGCGAGGGACTTTTTGGGATCGCCTGAATGGAACACGAGTTTACAGCCACAATTAGGGAGATCCTCAACAGGGAATATGGCAAATCAGCGACAGTTATTTTTTCGGCCAGCCCTCTGTTGAATTATTTGAACATCAAGACACGGGCGGCCTCGCGTGGCTCGAAGTCCAGAGCATCATTCGGAAATCTATACGCGCTTTATGTGTTGGTTGAGGACTACATAAAAGGCGGGTTCCATAATTCTGGTGACTACGGTCAATACGAAGGTGCCAAGTTTGTACAGCTGTTCAACCGGCAACGCGAATTACCCTTTGGAGGAAAACTTCAGAACCACCACATGAACACGCGCCTTAACGACGAATTTAAGCGACTCTTTCCTGCTTGCGGTCTGGAACCGATTTCCCGCGATGACCAGAGCGGGCGCTACTGGCTGAGAGAGGGGATCCTGGTCGTTGACCTCGGTACCCAAAAAGTAAATGTGGCGTGTGCCGTATTGCGCATCATCGACGCATACGCCGCAGCTCGGGCGAGCGCGTTCAACATGTTCGTCGTGGACTGTGATAAGCTGCGCAATTTATCGCAGGGTCAACTTTACCAGGCGGAGGAATTTATCCGTGCGCTTCTCTCTCCGAATGTCGACGCACGGATCTTCGAGATTGTGAGCTACTCGATCCTCAAACACTTTTATGCCGAACAGAGCGTCTATTGGGGATGGTCGTATGCAACAATTAAGAAAGACGCCTTGGCGCTCTACAAGACGGGCCGTACGAATGCTAATGATGGCGGGATTGATTTTGTCATGAAACCGCTCGGCCGCTTTTTTCAGGTAACTGAAACAATTGATTCTCGAAAGTATTTTCTTGATATAGACAAGGTGCAACGCTTCCCGATTACGTTTGTCGTGAAGTCTAATGAACCCATCGAAGCGATTCGGGACAAGATTAAGATGCAGGCGATGCGGCAATACGGAGTGGAAAAGATAGTACGCCGGTACATGGAAGCAATTGAAGAGATAATCAATGTGCCCGATCTCCTGGCCAAGTTCGCGGAAGTTGGGAAAGCCGGGAAGCTCAGCGATGTGATTTCGGAAATTGTGCTGCAGAGCAGAGTTGAGTTCAATTACGATTAGCCGTTGCCAATTCGCGCTCGTCTGTCGCCATCGCGCGCAATTTCCCCAATATCATGGGGCGACCTGGTTGAAGGACGCGGCTTAGCATTTTTTTCCCATCGCAACCGCGCTACGATACAGTAATCTCCTCCCCTGAAGAACCATCGGGCATCGAAGTATATTTGCCAACAAGCTCACGGCTTGTAAGCAGAAGCTCAGGCCGCTTGGCATCACGCGCGGCCCAATAATCGTCGTGTCGCGTAATTGTCCACTGACCTCCTTGGCCGACATAAGTTTGATCAGCGAGGGCCATCACGATCGGAGGCGTGGGAGCACCGGTGGCTGCACTCGCAATACTCAGTACGATCGCCAATGGCATGCTCGCCCCGATGGACCTTTCCGCGCATTATGAGACCACACGCAATCACCGGAAGACATCACGCGTGCGCACCGAACGCGATAGCTCACCTCATTCCTGCAACTCGAGAATCCGCTTCAATGCCAGGGCCCCAGTGTGCTGTTGATCTGGGTTCTGGGGTAATGAGCCGCTGGGGCTGATGGTGTCCAACTGTGGAAAGTATGTACTGTAGCGTGCCGCGTAGCGGGTAATTAGTCCGAGTCCTTTGTCAATTCCGCGTAAGTTTCATAATCTCATCGGTGGACAAGCCTGTGCCGGCACGGCCCCGCATCTGCTCTATCAAGGTGTTACCGCGCCGGCCGCCCGATAGCTTGCGTAAAATAACCTCTTTCCCGCGCATGATAAATTCCACGTCCGTGTGGGGAAGAATCCCTGTCCGCTCGCGAATTGCCCGAGGTACCGTTACCTGGCCCTTCGTCGTCACCTTCATGATTGAAGCTCCTATGTACAGTCCTCGTCCCGCCAGTGCCCAACAACGCTGGGCGGGACCGGGTAATACTCTTACATGTATTATTACTACTTTACAAGATAGACGCAAATAGAAAGCTGCGCGTAACACGGGGCATTCATAGACTCAGCCGTTATCAGCTATTTCCAGGGCGTTGCGAACGCCGGGAAGACCGCCGCGTTGATGGCACCCTATCCGATACCTCAGACTCGACGATACACACCCGATAAAATATTCACGATCTTATTCCGGCAGCGAAAGTTCCTGGGCGTCGGCAATATCTTTGGGGCGGCCTGCGGCGAGCTTATTCTGAATCAGCAGTTCGCAACTGATAAAGTTTACCGCCAGTCCGTCCAGCATTGCCTCTTCCCGTGACGTCCACGCCTGATCGAAGGTCACGCCATCAATAGATGTCATCAGGTCAATGCGATTGGGTGGAAAACCGAGCTGCAATACCAGATCATTTCGACTCAAATCCTGGGCGCTGATGCTCAATTCTTCAAAGCCAAAGGTATTGAGTGCACCGACGATCCTTTCCCCATTATCAACTGAACTTTCAATAAACAGATCGATATCACCTGTGAATCGTGGTCGGCCATGAAAAGCCACCGCATATCCGCCGACGATCACGTACTTAACGCGGGCGGCGTTTAACAACGCGACAAACTCGCGCAAGTCTTTGGGAAGTTTCATCGTTGCTCCGTTGCGCGTTAATCAGGTCCAGCAGAATATCCAGACGCTGGGTGGGTGAAAGAGACCTGTAGTAAGCCCGATCGGCGGCATCCGCCGCGAGGTGCGAGTCAAATGTGCGGGCAATCTTTTCCATGCAGATATTATACCGAAGCAGTTGAAGGAGGCTATTACTTCAGTCTTGCCGTCGGCCGCGGGAAATTATGTCATCGATGGCCGCAAGCGTCACAGTCGACGAATTCAAATGCCGATGCTGCATCTTAGCCCATCCACATTTAACGCAACTTTACAGTCACCGAAGGGCAATAATCAGCCGACGGTGACGGATTTCATTTTCGGGGCAGTCTGTGGAGCACCGGACCGCGAATCTTTCAGCGGCGTGGCGGCCAGTTTATCCACCACATCCAAGCCGGTGGTTACCTGACCAAAGCAGGTGTATTGGCCATCCAGGTGCGGGGAATCCGCGTGCATAATAAAAAACTGCGAGCCGGCAGAATCCGGATCGGATGAACGGGCCATGCTGATGACGCCGCGGACATGTTTGCGCTTGCTGAATTCCGCTTTGATGTGGTAACCCGGGCCGCCGGTGCCAGTGCCGGTGGGGCAGCCGCCCTGTACCATGAATCCCGGAATAATGCGGTGAAATGTCAGGCCGTTATAAAAGCCCTTTTTGGCCAGCGTGACAAAATTCTCAACCGTTTGTGGGGCCACATCAGGCCAAAGTTCCAGTTCAATAACGCCCTGATCGGTATCCATGCGAATATGCGGGGCAGCGGGTTTGGCGGTTTCCGTCATGCTGTGATTCCTCAAAGTTAGCTCCGCCATCAACTTCAGCGTAATGGCTGAAATCTTTTATAACCGATAACCAGCCCTGACAAAAGCCGCCGGCGAGAATTGATTGGGCGTGGCCGGCGCGCAAAATAAGCGCGCCAACCCGAGTCTCCCGCCGCGCCATAAAACCGCCGGCTCTGCCGGTGGTACCGCGCAGGAACGCAGATCAGGAACCTTTTGAACTGCCTTGGATAACCGCGCCGATCCCGGCCAATCCTCTTACCGTCCCGGCCCGCCCTGATGCAATGTGATGGTGCCGGCATCGGCTGTGCCGCCGGCGGATACAGTGACAGGTTTGCGACTGCGGCCAAAGCCCACGCCCCGATCAATGATCAGAATCTGATACTTGCCGGCGGGCGCATTGGTAATGCTGAAAGTTCCATCTGAAGCTGTTTTGGCAAAGCCGGTGACCTGCCAGATTGTCTGGCCCGCCTTTGGATGGGGAAACCATCCGCGTCGGCCTTG
>JAKAZF010000017.1 GCA_021826605.1 Planctomycetota bacterium
CGCGCGAGGGCTGACAGCACCGGGTTATCACCACGGTGCTCGGGGGAGAGACTATTGCGTTATCCGTAACCCGCGTACAGTGTCGCGCACCCGAGCTGCGCTGTCCACATAAGCTTGCAATTTTACTCCAATTCTCCGTCCACCACTGGTGCGCCGGCTTCAAAGGTGAAGCGGCCATGGCGGTCGGCATCGATATGGATGGAACCGCCTTGAGCAAATTCGCCGTTCAGCAGTTTTTCCGCCAGGGGATTTTCAATGTGCTGCTGGATCAGGCGTTTGAGCGGGCGCGCGCCATAGGTCACGTCATAACCCTGCTCGCCAAGCTCATGGCGGGCTTTATCGCTGACCACCAGGCTGTGGCCGCGTTCCGCCAGCCGTTGCTCCAGATGCCGCAGTTGAATGCCGACAATTTCCGCCAGTTGTTGCTTCTTGAGCGTATGAAAAATGACCACCTCATCGACACGGTTGAGAAATTCCGGGCGGAAATGCTGTTTTCCAACATCGCGCACACCGGCTTCAATTTCCCAGTCCGCTCCCTGCTTGCTGGTGATTTCCTGAATCAGTTGTGATCCCAGATTGCTGGTCATGACGATGAGGGTATTTTTGAAATCCACCGTGCGTCCCTGCCCGTCGGTCAAACGTCCGTCATCAAGTACCTGCAAAAGCACATTGAACACATCACGATGCGCTTTTTCAATTTCATCAAATAATATGACGCTGTAGGGCCGACGGCGCACCGCTTCGGTCAATACGCCGCCCTCTTCATAACCGACATATCCCGGCGGTGCGCCGATGAGCCGGGCGACACTGTGCTGTTCCATGAATTCAGACATATCAATGCGGATCATGGAATCTTCGGTGTCAAATAGAAATTCCGCCAGGGCCTTGCACAATTCCGTTTTTCCAACCCCGGTGGGACCTAAAAACATGAAACTGCCGATGGGCCGCCGCGGATCACCGAGTCCGGCCCGGCTGCGCCGCACGGCATTGCTTACAGCGGTCACCGCTTCATCCTGCCCGACCACGCGCTGGCGCAGAAATTCTTCCATGCGCTGGAGGCGCTGTTTGTCCCCTTCGAGCATTTTGGATACCGGTATGCCGGTCCATTTGGCCACGACATGGGCGATTTCCTCCGGTGTCACTTCTTCGCGCACCATGGATTGGCCCGATTTGAGGATTTCTTCCAACTGCTTCTGCCGGGCCTGTAATTCCGATTCAAGTTGGCGCAATTCACCGTAGCGCAAACGGGCCGCTTCCTCCAGTTTTCCCTGCCGCTGGGCTTCTTCCAACTGCGTTTGCGCGTGCTGAATTTTCTCGCGTATGGTCTTGATGCCGCGCAACACGCCGGATTCACGTTCCCATTTGGCGGTGAGTTCGGAATTCCGTTCATTGAGATCGGCCAGGAGTTTCTGATTTTTCTCAAGTTGCTGGCGTGATGCGTCATCCTTTTCTTTTTTCAGCGCTTCGCGTTCCACTTCCAACTGCATGATCCGTCGGCGGACATCATCCAATGCCGCCGGCATGGAATCATTTTCGATCCGCAAGCGGCTGGCGGCCTCATCGACCAGATCAATGGCCTTGTCCGGCAGGAAGCGCTCGGTGATATAGCGGTTACTTAAGGTGGCGGCGGCCACCAGGGCCGAATCCTGAATGCGCACGCCATGATGCGTTTCATAGCGTTCTTTAAGCCCGCGCAAAATCGCAATCGTATCCTCCACCGATGGTTGCGGCACCAGCACCGGCTGGAATCGCCGCTCCAGGGCCGGGTCTTTTTCAATGTATTTGCGGAACTCATCAAGCGTAGTGGCACCGATACAACGCAATTCGCCCCGCGCCAGGGCCGGCTTGAGTAAATTGGAGGCGTCCATGCTGCCCTCCGCGCGGCCCGCCCCCACCACATTGTGCAACTCATCAATAAACAGAATCACGCCGCCCGCCGACTCCTGCACATCCTTGAGCACCGCTTTGAGGCGATCCTCAAATTCGCCGCGGAATTTCGCCCCAGCCACCAGAGCGCCCATGTCCAGGGCGACGAGTTTCTTATTTTTCAAACCTTCCGGCACGTCGCCAGCCAATATGCGCTGTGCCAGCCCCTCCACTATCGCGGTTTTGCCAACGCCCGGCTCGCCGATCAGCACCGGATTATTTTTGGTACGCCGGCTGAGCACCTGCATGCACCGGCGAATTTCCTCATCGCGGCCAATGACGGGATCCAGCTTTCCCTGCCGCGCGGATTCCACCAGGTCGCGGCCATATTTCTGCAACGCCTGATATTTATCCTCCGGATTCTGATCGGTGACGCGCGCATTACCGCGAATATCTTTTAATGCGGAGAGAAGCGCATTTTTATTCACGCCCAATGCGGTCAGAGCGGCTTTCGCCGGCGAAGCGGACGCGATCAATCCAAGCAGCAGGTGCTCGGTGGAAAGATATTCATCCTTGAGTCGATCCACTTCTTTTTGCGCTGCCGCCAGAACTTCACTGACATCGCGCGCCATGCCCAATTGGGCCCCACCCGACACGCTGGGTAAACGGTCCAGCTCGGAATCCACGACCGCTTCTAATTGCCCGGCATCGACACCAAGTCGCGCCAGCAATGGACGAATAATCCCTTCCTTATCCGCCAGCAGCGCCGAAAGCAGGTGCAGGGCGGTTACTTCGCCATGCTGCTTTTCCGCAGCCAGGCTTTGGGCGTTGGCCAGTGCTTCCTGGGCCTTGACGGTAAATTTATCCAATCGCATAAAAGCTCCTCATTACGGATAGCCCTATGGTAGCGGCTCCCGAGGACGCAGATAACAAATGCCGTACCAGAGAACAACACGCGTATCTTTCATTGATTATAAGGATGTGCCAAAAGCTCTGACAAAAACATACTGCCAATGTGGCAGAAAAGGCGGAGGCGACGGCAACGAGTTATCACCACGGTGCGTGGAACTATTGCGCCTCGGAGCACCGGCATGGTCAACTTACAACGCCCTGGGAATGGGAACGCGACAGGGAACGCGACAGGCCCTTGACATTCTTCATGCGGAGTTCTACCATTTCACCTGACAATTGAATAAGGCTCTTATCAAGAGTGCCTGAGGGACGGGCCCGTTGACGGCACAGCAACCCATCTTCACGCCATGATGGCGTAAGAAGCGGGTGCTAATTCCCTCCCGCTTGCCGAATTTCGGCGAACTTGGGGATAGATAAGTGGTTCAGCGCCCATTTTTATGAACAATCGCGCGGCCTCTTATCAGGAATCAGCACCCTTGACCGGTGCATCCTGATAAGAGGCCGCTTTATTTGCCGGCCCAAGCACCAGTGAGGTGCGTGCCGGGCGGAGGTTGTAATGTCTTATGTTCTTGGGCTTAAGTGCCGCGAATGCGGGGAAAAATATCCGCAAAAAGGCGTGCATGTGTGCGAAGTCTGTTTTGGGCCGCTGGAGGTTCAATATGATTACGCCGCCATGCGCGGAAAAGTGACGCGGGAATCCATTGAAAGTAAGCCGCGAAATTTGTGGCGCTATCGTGATTTGCTGCCCATTGATGGCGAACCGAAAGCGGGATTGAACTCCGGCTTTACCCCGCTGCGGCGGGCACACAATCTGGAAAAAGTTCTGGGCGTTAAAGAGCTGTATATCAAGGATGATTCCGCGAATTATCCCACCTGGAGCTACAAAGAGCGCGTGGTTTCCGTAGCCATTACCAAGGCCATTGAACTGGGTTACAACACCGTGGGCTGCGCCAGCACGGGCAATCTGGCCAACAGCGTGGCTGCTCATGCGGCGGTGGCGGGCCTCAAGGCATTTGTCATGATTCCACATGATCTTGAGCAGGGCAAGGTGCTGGGATCGCTGATTTTTGGCCCCACGATGGTGCGGATTCAGGGCAATTATGATGATGTGAATCGACTATGTTCGGAAATTGCCGACAAATACAAATGGGCCATTGTGAATGTGAATCTGCGGCCATTTTATACCGAGGGGGCCAAGACTTTTGGCTTCGAGGTGGCTGAACAATTGGGCTGGCGGTTGCCGAAGCATACGGTATGTCCAACCGCCGGCGGAACAATTTTGCCCAAGATTTACAAGGCGTATCAGGAATTGATTGACCTGGGATTGGTGGCGGACAATAAGCCGAAGATTTATTCGGCCCAGGCCGCCGGTTGCAATCCGGTGGTGCAAGCCATTCGCGCCGGCACGGATCTCATTAAGCCGCAGAAGCCAAAGACGATTGCCAAGAGCATCGCCATCGGCAATCCCGCGGATGGTTTTTATGTGGTGCAGGCGGTCAAACAATCCGGTGGGTGGGGTGAAGATGCCACCGATACGGAGATTGTCGATGCCATTAAACTTCTGGCCCGCACGGAAGGAACGTGGACGGAACCCGCGGGCGGCACGACATTGGCCGCTACGATCAAGTTGATCAACAGCGGTCGAATTCCGCGCGATGAAAGTATATGTGTTTGCATCACGGGCAATGGGTTGAAAACGGTGGAAGTGGTGGTGGATCAGTTGGAACCTCCCGCATCCATTCCACCTAAGATTGATGCCTTCGACGCCCTGATGGCCAAGTATCAGTCGCAAGCATCCGCGGCAACGGGAAAAATGCCGGCAAGCGTATAATGCGGGAGCCAGAGCGGGCCACCGGCTTTATGCCGGTGGTGACAGGCGTTGGAAAGTTGATACCCCGCGGTGACAACCGCGTTAGATATGGAGAAAACATCATGGCGATAAAAATCAGAATTCCCACCCCCTTGCGTTCCGTTACCAATGGCGCGGATACGGTGGAAACATCGGCGGCAAGTGTGGATGAAGCACTGAAAAATCTTTGCGGCCAGTTTACCGGCATGGAAAAGCGACTCTACAAGCAGCCAGGGGAGTTGAATCGCTTCGTAAATATTTATGTCAACGATGAGGACATCCGTTTTTTGAATAACCTGCAAACCCCCATTAAGGATGGCGATGATGTCAGCATCGTGCCCGCCATTGCGGGAGGTTGAAATATGGCAAAAATGAGCAAACGTGTGTGGCTGACCTTCAGTGGAAAAGCCATGGTGGAAACGCCGGCGTTGTGGCGCATGGCCCGCCAATTCCCGGATGTCCGGTTTGATATCCGGCAGGCCAGCGTCACGGCGGAAATCGGAATCATGGCGGTGTTGTTTGAAGGCGAGAGTCAGGATGTGGCCGGGGCGCTGGCGTTTCTGCGCGAGCAGGGCGTGGCGGTGGAACCCATTGAAGGAAGCGTAGTCGAAGGATAATTATGGCACTATCAGATTTAGCACAGGAACTGGAAAAAGCGGATCCTTCTTTAGCGCGGTATAACCGGCAGATGCTTTGGGCACCCATCGGGGTGGAGGGGCAGAAGAAACTCAAGGCCGCGCGCGTGTTGATGGTGGGGTGCGGAGCCTTGGGTACCGTGCTGGCCAATACGCTGTCACGGGCCGGCGTTGGCCATATCACAATTATTGATCGCGACTTTATTGAACTAAATAATTTGCAGCGTCAGGTGTTGTTTGATCAGCAGGATATAAAAGATCAGTTGCCCAAGTCCGTGGCGGCCCAGCGCAAAATTGCGGGCATCAACTCGGATGTGCATGTTGAAGCGGTAGTCGCGGATGTGAATCACAACAACATTGAGCAATATGCCAAAGATAAGCATCTGTTGCTGGATGGCACGGACAATTTTGAGACGCGTTTTTTAATTAATGATGTATCCATTAAGCTCAATATCCCGTGGATTTATGGCGCGTGCATCAGTGCCATGGGCCTGGGCATGGTGATCCGCCCCGGTATTACACCATGCCTGCGCTGTGTTTTTGAAACGTCACCGCCCGCCGGAATGAACCCGACGTGCGATACCGCCGGCGTGCTGGGGCCAACGGTAAATGTGGTGGCAAGCTGGCAGGCCATGGAGGCCATGAAAATATTGACGGGCAATATTGATGCGGTCAGCACGCGGTTGTTCAGTTTTGACCTCTGGGATAATCGGTTCCAGCAGCTCAATGTTTCGCGGGCGCGGGAAATCGCCGATTGCCCGGCGTGTAAACATCACAACTATGAGTATTTGACCGGAAAATTTGGTTCCAGTACAACCGCCTTGTGCGGGCGAAATGCGGTGCAGATTTCCCAACCGCCGGGTGGTAAGGTGGATTTTGAACGCATTTCCGCAAATTTGCGGTCGGTGGGCACACCGAGTTTTAACAAGTTCATGCTCAAATGCGCCATTGGTGAAGGGCAGGGAGAGCGGCGGAAGGAATATGAGATCACGCTTTTTGCCGATGGCCGGGCTATTATCAAAGGAACGCATGAGGCGGCGGTCGCCAAAGCGATTTATGCCAAGTATGTTGGCAGTTGAACCGGCAACGCAATGCTATTGCCGGAACTTTTTTTTCAGGAGATGTTTATCATGCTCGAAGCTTTCATTGCGACAATCACACATACCCGCAACGCCACGCTCAAACTCGTGGCCGATCTCACGGATGATCAGATGACGCTGCAACCTGCTCCCAAAACCAATCACCCCGCCTGGGTGCTGGGACATTTGCTGGCGGTGGATGGCAGTTTTCTGGCGTTGCTGGGCGGCACGGCCCCGACACTGGATGCGAACTGGAAGGAAGTTTATGGCGGAGGCAGCACGCCTGTGGCCGATAGTTCCAAATACAAACCCAAGAAATTTTACGTGGATCACCTGGCCGCCGTGCGGGAACAGATCATCGCCCGGCTGAAAACCATCAAGCCGGAAGAACTTTCCAAGCCGCACCCTGATCCGGCTCGGCGTGAGCGCTTCCCCACCATCCTCCATGCCATTTTCATCTACGGAACCTGGCATGAAGGATACCACGCCGGCCAATTGTCCGCCTGGCGGCGTGTGCAGGGCTTGCCGGCGGTGTAATGGCAGCCGGGCCCGCAGCTGCGCGGGAGCGCGATAATTTGTTCCGACGGGCCGGAATCTGGTACAATGGAAAAAATAGCGCATGTTTGCCGGTGATTGAATGGCAATACAATGGTGACACGATGGATATGCCAACCCGATCAGAGTTACTTACTCGTATAACGGCCGAACCCGGGAAATGTGGAGGGCGCCCGTGTATCCGTGGTCAGCGCATGCGTGTTACTGACGTGCTGGATTTGCTTGGATCTGGAGCAACCATCGAAGAAATTCTTGAAGATTATCCATATCTGGAGCGTGAAGATATTTTTGCGGCCATTGCGTATGCGTCGCTTCAGACAGACCACATGGTGTTGCAAACGCGGTGAAATTTTTGATTGACAACCAGTTGCCTCCGAAACTTGCGCAATGGCTTACCGAACCGGGCCACGAGGGGGTTCACCTGCAGGAGGTCGGCCTGGCCGACGCTCAAGACATCGCTGTCCTGAAGTTTGCGGCGAACAATGGGATGGTTTTGGTTTCCAAGGATGAGGATTTTCTTCACTTGGTCTTGGCTCAACCAAAGCCGTCGCAAGTTGTTTGGGTACGATTAGGAAACTGCAGAACTACAGCCCTGCTTTCCGCGTTCCGACAC
Source organism: Planctomycetota bacterium (assembly GCA_021826605.1). Next base: position 7,510 of record JAKAZF010000017.1, read on the forward strand.
GCGTTGCCATTCATCACAGACGCGATTACCGCCGGGCAATCGTTGGTCGAATTGCGATGATTTTTCATCGTATCCGTGCCTGCATCCGCGAAGTAGAGCCACCGATTCTGTTGATGTAAACACGAAAGGATATTAATCTTTATGATCGAAGGAAAAGTTACCTATCTCGATAATGCCGCGACCAGTTGGCCCAAGCCGCCGGAGGTTGCCGCCGCTATGACGGAATTTCTGGCGCATGACGCCGCCAACCCGGGCCGGGCGGGCCATCGCATGGCCGTGGCGGCGGAAAAAATGATTGACCGCGTGCGAAAACAAGTAACCGAATTCATCGGTGGAACCGATATTCACCGGCTGATATTCGCCATGAACTGCACGGACGCCCTGAATATCGCATTCAAAAGCATCCTGCGATCCGGCGATCATGTCATTACCACCATGCTGGAGCATAACAGCATCAGCCGCCCGTTGCAGGCCATGGCTGATGCGGGTTTTATAACACTCACGCGGGTGGGTTTTTCGACTCAAACCGGTGTGATTGATCCCGATGAAATTAAAAACGCGATAACACCCAAAACGCGGTTGATCGCCGTCACCCATGCCAGCAATGTCGTCGGAACGGTTCAGCCGGCGGCGGCCATTGGAAAAATTGCTCGCGATCATGGCGTTAAATTTTTGCTCGATACCGCTCAAACCCTCGGCACCGTTCCCGTCAATATCGCGCATGATCATATTGATCTGCTGGCGTTTCCGGGGCATAAATCGTTGCTGGGGCCAACGGGCACCGGGGGCCTATATATCCATACCACCGTCAATATGGATGACCTGATCGCGTTTCGTGAAGGCGGCACGGGCGGTGATTCTTCCACGCCCACGCAACCGCGCTTAATGCCCTATTTTCTTGAAGGCGGCACCCCTAATACCGTGGGAATCGCCGGTCTTGGCGCAGCGACGGAATTTGTCATCAAACATGATCCCGCCAAAACGCTGGCCCATGAGCGTGCGCTGGTGCAACGCTTTATTGATGGCGTGGCGGATATTGCCGCGTTGAGCCTCTATGGCCCCAAAGGAAAACATGCCGCCGCCAACCGCGTTGGTACCGTGAGCTTTAATGTGGAAGGCTACAGTCCGCAGGAACTCGGCGGGATTCTGGATGAATCGTTCTCCATCGCCGTGCGGCCGGGGCTGCATTGCTCACCCTACGCGCATCGCGTACTGGGCACATTTCCCGATGGCGCGGTACGCATGAGTCCGGGCCATTTCAATACGGAAGCGGATATCGATCTGTTGATTCAGGCCCTGCATGAAGTGGCCGCGTAAAGGGTGGCGAAATGGCAGTGGCAGAAGGCAAAAAGGCAAAACAGCAATGTTGCTCGAGTATTGACAAAATAATACGGAAGCCTATACTACAAGCGAGTTAGTCGTGTTTCGATTTCAATGTATGGAGGCGGAAATCAAGCAATAAGATTTGCGGGAAACAGGATAGGAGTATGAATGATGGCCACAAATAAATTAGCAATTGCGGTTACACCCACAAAGACGCAGCAGGAGTTCATTGACTGGTATAAATCAGAAACGTCCAAAGGGCTTAAAGACTTGAAGTTTTTTCCGGGCGATGTATCACAATCAACCATTGATTCCTTCATTGAAGAATCCAAGGCAATCGATCACGCCATTAAGAATAAGCGGCATTCTCCTTTGCCAGACTACCTCTAAGGACATCTGATGCGGATACAAGACGTTGTCCTTATTATTAAAGAGGTGCATGACCGCCTTGAGCCACTGGACATTCCAGTACCTGTTACCAAAATAAAAGATGACTTGTCACGACACCTGGCCGTAAAATTTGATCTTTTTGACTGCGGTTCATGGGCCGGCAAACATATTTTGGGAAGATTACAGAGGTATGAAATACAAGGTGCATGCCACGCAAAAATCATCGTGGCGGACAGCTTAAATACATGCTGGACGCGATTTGTTACCTGTAAGGAACTGGCTCACCTTTATATTGATAAACACGACGAAGACTTTACGCGGGACCCGGTCGAGCTTGTTCGTTCTCTGGTTGACGCGACGATGACCATAGATAAAGATATTTCTTCCGAGCGATGGGCAACGATTGCGGCAATAGAACTCTTGATGCCATGGCGAAAGCGACAAACAATAATTGAAAAAATAAATGACAGGAAAAGCAATCGCGATATTGCCCTGTTGTTCAAGATTCCAGAAAAAGTTGTCGAAATCTGGCGTTCAGCGGACTATCGGAAACTATTAACTGAAGCGTGGAACGATATTTAGTGCTCTATCAGGGGATGGAGCGTAACGTGAATATGTTTTCCTGAATCAGGACATTACGGAGCGAATATGGCGGCAGTAACACATGGTTCATCCCCACGGGTTGCCATTCTCATGGGCAGCAAATCGGATTGGCCCTTGATGCAACATGCGGCGGATACCTTGAAATCGCTGGGTATTCCGTATGAGGCGAAAGTAATCTCAGCTCATCGCGTGCCACTGGATACCATTGCGTATGGCCAGCAGGCCGCCGGTCGCGGCATTCAGGTCATAATCGCCGGGGCGGGTGGGGCAGCGCATCTGGCGGGAGTTCTCTCCGCAGTCACAACGCTGCCGGTACTGGGTGTCCCCATTGACAGCTCGGCCCTCAACGGTTTGGATTCATTGTTGTCCATTGTACAAATGCCCGGCGGCGTTCCGGTGGGAACGCTGGGCATCGGCAAAGCTGGAGCGGTCAACGCGGCCCTTCTGGCGGCGGCCATTCTGGGGCTGTCTGATCCGGCGATCGCAAAGCAATATCAGGCGTATCGCGACGCCAACTCCCAGAAAGTTCGCCGCGAAACACTTGATGACGCACCGCCAAAACCATGACATCACGTGCTCTGTCACACAGTCTTCCCCCCTCGCCTCCGTCGCGGGACATCCCATCTCCTTTTAGCCGCGTGTGCTTGCACCGCGCGTTTTGCGCGGCGGTCGTCAGTGTTGAGAAAGCAGTGACGTGGCTCGTTCCTCGTTGAGCGCAGCGTTTCATTGAAGCGCAGCGCCCTAAGCTGGTTCACAAGGCGAGGGAGAGCTGCCCGGTATGCTGACGCTCCTTTTTTATTTCATTCAACGGGAAATTAGCAATAAGCGCTTCGATCATCGGAGGTCTTAAATCCTCCGATGATCCGACATGGTAAAAATGCTCGCGGGTGACCAGGCTAAATCCGGGGCGGCTCCAACTACGCTCAATGGCGGCATTGGTCCTAAATTCGTTACTATGCCAAGTCGAAAGCAGAAAATCGCCACCCATTGCCGCCAGCCCGGCCGCCAAGTCGTTCTCATCCTCGTCCGACCATGAGTTGAAATAGTCCACATGCCGTCCCGCATAAGGTGGATCGACGTAGACAAAGTCTCCCGCTTCGACCGCGGTAAGCGTGTCTCGGAAATCACGCACGGTGAAAGTCCAATCGGCGGCCCGGACGATCTGCGCGATTTGACTGACCTGATTGGTAATCTTGGATCACGGTGACATTGGACTGACACAACCACTCCAGCGGCTTGTCCACCACGGTTGCCGGCTTTCGCAATTTGGCGATCGCGTGGCTGCACGTCAGTAGGGTGCGTCCTTGTCGCACGATGTCGGAGAACACCAATAAAAAAAAGCCCGCGCGGTTTTGAAGCCGCGCGGGCTGTTATGTACAAAACGCTCGATCAGGCCGAGGCGTTCATTGACGATTATCAATACTCATCGGAATGATCGGCGGCACCGGCCTTCTTGTCATCCTTCTTGGGCAGATCGCTGATGACCGCATCGGTGGTCAGCAGCAGGCTGGCGATGGAGGCCGCGTTGGTCAGAGCTGTGCGTTCCACCTTGGTTGGAACAATCACGCCCATCTTGATCATATCGCCGTACTCATGGGTCAAGGCGTTGAAACCAAAGTTGGTATCACCGGATTCTTGAACCTTCTGGGCCACGATGCTGCCATCGACGCCGGCATTTTCGGAAATCTGCTTGATCGGAGCAAACAGCGCCCGCTTGACGATATCGGCACCGATCTTTTCATCGCCGTCAAGTTTGAGTTTGTCGATGGACGGAATCGCCCGCAGGACGCTCACCCCGCCGCCGGGGAGAATGCCTTCTTCCACCGCCGCGCGGCAGGCATGAAGGGCGTCTTCCACACGGGCCTTCTTTTCCTTCATGGCCGCTTCCGTGGCCGCGCCGACTTTGATCAGCGCCACGCCGCCGGCCAGTTTGGCCAGACGTTCCTGGAGCTTCTCGCGGTCATAATCGCTGGTGGTGCGATCCATTTCATTCTTGATCTGTTCAATGCGGCCCTTGATGGCGTCGGATTTCCCGGCACCTTCAATAATGGTCGTGGTTTCCTTTTCGATATGCACTTTCTTGGCCCGGCCAAGGTCTTTGAGTTCCAGCGTCTCCAGTGAAACGCCCAACTCCTCAAAAATGGCCTTGCCGCCGGTGACAATCGCAATGTCTTCCAGCATGGCCTTGCGGCGATCACCAAACCCTGGGGCCTTCACCGCCACAACTTTCAATGTGCCGCGGAGCTTATTGACCACCAGTGTGGCCAGCGCTTCGCCTTCCACATCCTCGGCGATGATCAGCAAGGCCTTGCCCGCCTCGGCAACCTTGCCGAGAATCGGGAGCATATCCTTGATGGCGCTGATCTTCTTTTCCTGGATCAGAATGTAGCAATCTTCAAACGTCGCGTCCATGGTTTTTGGATCCGCGAAGTGCGGGGAAATATAGCCCTTATCAAATTGCAAACCTTCCACGAGTTCCACCGCCGTGTCCAGCCCCTTGCCTTCCTCCACGGTGATCACGCCGTCTTTGCCGACCTTATCCATGGCATCGGCGATCATCTGGCCGATCTGGGAATCCTGATTGGCGGAACTGGTACCCACCTGGGCGATCTGTCTGGAATTCTCAACTTTCACCGAGATATTCTTGAGATAACCCAGCACCGCGTCCACCGCCCTTTCAATGCCGCGCTTCAATTGCGTGGGATTGGCACCGGCGGTGACGTTGCGGAGGCCCTCTTCATAAATGGCTTCCGCATAAACCGTGGCGGTGGTGGTACCATCGCCGGCCACCGTGCTGGTCTTGCTGGCCACCTCTTTGACCAACTGTGCACCGAGGTTTTCAAACGGATCTTCCAGTTCAATTTCCTTGGCCACGGTCACGCCGTCCTTGGTGACGGTCGGGCTGCCGAAGGATTTTTCAATGACCACGTTGCGCCCCGAAGGCCCCAGTGTCACTTTGACGGCTTTGGCCAGGGTATGCACACCACGCCGAATCGCTTCGCGGGCCACTGTATCAAATTCAATCATCTTTGCGGACATCGTTAATTTCTCCGTAACAAAAGGTCTTACTTATTATTCGGTTGCCGGTTCGCTGGAATCGGCACCGGCGTTATTCAACAACTGCCAGAACTTCATCTTCGCTGAGAATCAACAGTTCATCACCGCCCACCTTAATTTCGGTGCCGGCATAACTGGCGAAAATCACTTCATCGCCCTTTTTCACCTGGAACTTGGCGCGCTCGCCGTTGTCCAGCAATTTTCCATCACCAACCGCTAAAACTTTGCCGCGCTTCGGCTTTTCCTTGGCCGTTTCCGGCAGCACGATACCACTTTTGGTAACGCCTTCCGCTTCCAGCCGTTTGAGAAGAATTTTGTCGCCGAGGGGACGAACGCCAACACCCATAGTATAAACTCCTAAAAAAGCACCCAATGAACTTCAAACAAAATTTTCCGAGCACCACCCGCGGATGTCGGTATTGGTTCATCTCTATTTCACCGGCCAATTACGATGGCCACTGATCTCCATAAAACCGCCGTAATGCCCGGGCCATGGTGTCCAGCAATTCATTGACATCCACCGGCTCGGGTAACACGGAGAACACATTTCTCCGCAAGGCCTCCCGCATGAAGCGATCCGACCATTGCGTCGAAAGCACAATCACCAGCGGCGCGGATTCACCTGGCCCTTCAGTCGGCCGAACCCTTTCTATTAATCGTAACAGCGTTGAAAAATCCACATGCGCGTCCGGGTCTTCCGTCAACCGGGAGTCCAGAACCATCACGTGTATCTCATAACGCTGCACCAGGCTTTCGGTTTCCGCCCAGTTGCGTGCCAGAAACGTCTGCACCCGCATGGGTTCCAACAGTCGCGACACCGTCTGCGGCCATTCTATGGCCGGACGAAACCCCCGCCATTGCGGCTGGGTCATCAGAAGATTTAATCGCGACCTGTGTTCCATGACTCATGGCAAACCTTTTTCCGTATACGTCTCCAACAACGTTCCACAAGACTTACTAGCAAAGGCCGTACCGGAATGATTCTACCGCCGCATGCGCGTTCATAAGTGTAATCAATAGCGTATGTTACGAATAATTCATGAGGAACGAAAAATTCCGCATCAAGCGGGTTTTGGCCTGCCACTTCTGAAGCGCGATCGCGCCATTTCTGCCGTCTTGGCAGAGAAGGGCGGTTGCGCCGGAACGCTCAACGGGTACTGATTCGCGGTCACCAATGGGCAATACAAATTGGTGTAAGGCATCGCGAAGAAATAACGTGAACAATTATGGCGCAGGAATTTTGACCGCCGGCTAGTGCCCTGTTCCACCCGTAATTACGGGTTGACGGAGGGCCAAGGGGTTGTGGGCGCGAAGCGAGGAGGATTACGTATGGATACATACGTTGACGACGAGCGACAAAGCCCACGGCCCCTTGGC
>JAKAZF010000531.1 GCA_021826605.1 Planctomycetota bacterium
GGCCAGTATCTCAATATTGTCCATACCGATGTTGGTTATTGTCATCCTCATCCCGGCCTGGTGCCCGGCAACATTGTAGCCCAGGAGATCGCCGGTGGCGGGGAATGCGGCATTCGGGCATGGGTTGGGCGCGTTGCGGAGCGTGCTTTTGGCATCCCGGTTTGGGGCGTTCGTCAGCGCGGCCACGCCGCCCTGACACACTGGGCACCGGATGGCTGGGTTACACCGCTGGGTGCCGGATGGAACTGGAACTGGTGGGATCATCGCAGCGGTCTTGATTTTTATCTGGAAACGCAGGCCCGCCGTTATCCCCGCCGATTCATGAAGGTTCTTCGAGCGCAATGGATTGCCGCGACGCTGGGAGAAAAGCCGCCCGATGGCATGGTACCGGGGACCGGTGGATTCTGGTATGCCGTGGCCAATTGTCAAAAGCGAGCGCTTGTCGCTTCAGGCAAGCCCCGGCATTCAGCAATGGATGAAAGCCAACTCCTGGCCCGCTATGGACCAACTGAAGCGGAGAAACTCCAGCGCCAGCCGGTAAAACGATCGGCATTTGAAATATCCGTTGGTAAGCAAGGCATCATTAATATTCCCGCGGTGGCCTGCAGTTGGCCGACTCGAACGGTGCGCGGGGTTCTGTTTACCAAAAGCTTCCTTGGCGGCATGCAACTGCATTACTACAAATTTGTGCATACCCGCCGATTCGGAAAGAAAGGACCTCCCCCGCTGAGATATACCTTTAATGTCAAACGTGGCGGGCGGTACGAACTTACCGCCAAGGTTGTCACGGTTAAACCAACCCAGCATCTCGCGGTTGCTGTGAACCGTGGGACGAAAGCCACGGACATGACCATTCCCTGGACCAATGGCATGTGGCAGCAAACCGCCGCGGTGAGCATCACACTTAAAAGCGGGATCAATGTCATGACCATTGGTCCATCGACCGATTTTTTCGCTGTCTCCATTAAGGATTTTTCACTTACACCGATGAAATAACGCCCTTGATCAACGTATTTGCGGTCCGCGAAAGCAGCCTTATTAAGGCGCAGAGACAGTTTTGTTTCGCCGATGATTCGCAGGATTCGTTTCTGATGCGCGTTTTATCTTTGCCGCACAAGCATGGCCGCTTTCGCCAGTTCGGTTTGACTTGCGGGAAATGCCGAGTTCAGCCGCGCCGCCAGCGAAGCGAGTACCGGCATTTCACTGGCGGCATGGCCCAGCATAATGGCGGACAGACCGGCGGCTTGAAATGCGAGCATATCATGATGCTTCAACTCACCGGTTATCACGCAATCGAGCTTGGCAGCGCCCTGCAGCGGCATGGTGCCGCAGCTTCCGGCCACAATTCCAAGCGTTTTGATGCGGCGGTTTTCGTCGCCGAGAACCTGCAGCGACTTAAGGCCCAGCTTCAGTTTGCAGCGTCGCGCCAGACTGGCTAATGTCGGTTGATCGCGTATATCGACAATGCGCCCCATTCCCGGTTCCACCTTTTCAGACTGCATGACCAGCAGATCGTACGCAGGCTCCTCATACGGATGAACCCGGCGCAATGCCGCAACAACCTCCTGCACAAGCGATTCCGGAACGATTGTTTCAAAACGAATTTCGCGAACGAATTCCAGACGTCCGCTGGTGCCAACCGCGGGCGAGGTGGAATAGTCGCCGAAAAATGTTCCGGTACCGGGGGTACGAAAGCTGCACTGGGTGTAACGGCTGAATTCGCCGATTTGTCCGGCTCCGGCCTCAAATACGGCCGCGGCAAGTTCTTCAAGATGGTTTTCCGGAACAAACGTTACGAGTTTAAGGTGCTTCTGTGCCGGCTGACGCAACATTAATGAGCCGCGCGGGGACAACCCCAGTGTTTGCGCCAGAATATCGTTGGTGCCGAAAGACGCGGCGTCCAGAGCCGTATGCGGACTGTATATCCAGATCTTATTCTGCGCCAATTCCACAGCCAGATCAGCGGGCGTGTCACCTTGCACGCACAGACGATCGAGCGGTTTAAATATCGGGGGATGATAACAAATAAGCAGATCGATCGATTCCGCGATACACTGATCACGCACGGCAGGCGTTAAATCCAATGCGATAAGGATATGTTTAATCTGCTGACGCGCTCGCATTTCCCGGCGCGGGCCGACCAGAAGTCCCACTTTATCCCAACCCTCCGCGAGATGAGGCGGAATAATGGCGTGAAGATAATCGAGAATTTGCTGCAGTGTCGCTATGGCATTGCAAGAGTTATCTTCATTCCGAGCATTGCGCCCGGCGGATTGTCTACCTGCCGAACCGGGCATGTTTTTGGAACGCTTATTGCGCTTGGCCATGGCTCTGCTCCTGAATAAACGCGTTATACAATGTGCCAAGGCGCAGTGTCAACGGACCGGGCTTCTGATCCGCAACGGCATGGCGTTCAATAAACGTTACCGGCATTACGCCCATGATGGCATTGGTTAGAAATATTTCCCGGGCGGAAAGTACATCATGAATGGTCATGATCTTTTCCACCGCGGGGATATTGTTTACGGCGCATAACCGAAGAATATGCTTACGGGTAATTCCAGGAAGTGCCAGGCGCGGAGTAAAGCCGTTGCCATTATCAGTTCCAGACGTAGAGACCGGAACAGGGAACGCGCTGGGAGGTGTGGCTATGGTTCCATCGGCTGCGACGACAAAAACATTGCTGACACAGGCTTCAGCCAGGATTTTATCAGCGCTGGTAAACCACAAAGCCTCGCCGGCATGAACGGCGCGGGCCTCTCGCAGCGCCATCAGCCGATCCATGTAACTCGTGGTTTTATGACCGGTCAATGG
>JAKAZF010000532.1:0-2302 GCA_021826605.1 Planctomycetota bacterium
ATCCACGCAGGATCCATATCGCCGGGGCCATTCAGGAACTTTTCCATCTGTTGCCGCCGGACTCCGGCAAGTCGGATTCGGATCAACCGCCGGAAAAATCATTGTGAAATAAATCGATTCGTCATCGTGCCAGCTTGGTGTATAGTAACATGTTTGTCCCCTGCATAATGGCGGCAGGGTAAATATGATTGAGGTTGCTTAATGTCGGTTGATGCAAATGAAATCCTTCAGGGCTTAACTACACCGCAACGCGATGCGGCCACACATATAGATGGGCCGCTTCTGGTGCTGGCCGGTGCGGGCTCGGGAAAAACCCGTACCATCACCCGGCGCATTGCCTATATGGTGGCCAATGGCATTCCGCCATGGAATATTCTGGCCGTGACGTTTACCAACAAAGCAGCCGGAGAAATGCGGCATCGAACCATGGAACTTCTGCATGCTTTACCGCAGCGTTTATCGCGCGGTGTAACCGTTGCCACGCTTCACAGTCTCTGTGCCCGCCTCTTAAGGGAATATGCCACGGTCATGGGCCTGGCCCCTAATTTCAACATCATGGATACCTCCGACCAGCTTAAAGTGGTCAAGCAAGCCATGGAAAAAGCGGGATTGTCTCCGGATTCCATGAAACCCGATCGCGTGCTAAGTGCCATCAGCGACGCGAAAAGCAAGCTCAAATCCGCAGAGGCGTTCAGTAAAACCGCCACCATGTTCAATGATCGTAACATTGCCCGTGTTTACATGGCTTATGAGCAACTGATGAATGAAAACAAGGGTGTTGATTTTGACGATCTGCTGTTCAAAACGGCCGTGATGCTCAGAGACCACGCGGATGTGCGTAAACAATTGCAGGATCGCTTTCGATATATCCTTATCGACGAATATCAGGATACCAACCATGCGCAGTTCGTCATTGCTCACATGCTGGCCATGAGCCATAAAAATATCTGCGTAACCGGTGATCCGGATCAGTCCATTTATGGCTGGCGGGGTGCAAATCTGTCCAATATTATGGAATTTGAGCAATTTTTTCCAAACGCCCGGGTGGTGCTGCTGGAGCAGAATTACCGCAGCACAAAAATCATCCTCAAGGCCGCATCGGCCTTGATTTCCAATAATATTGCCCGGAAAAACAAAGACCTTTGGACAGACAATGAAACCGGCCCGAAAATTCTGCATCTGGTATGCGCCGATGAACACCAGGAAGCGCACGAACTCGTTAAGCGACTGAAGGAATTTCACGATCAGCAGCAGATCGGATGGGAAAATATGGCAATTATGTATCGCATTAATGCCATGACCCGGGTGCTGGAAGACGCTTTAATGAAATCGTCTGTGCCTTATCAGATTATCCGTGGTACGGAATTTTACGGCCGCAAGGAAGTCAAGGATGTCATTGCCTATCTGCGCCTGATTACCACGCCGGAGGACAACATCAGCCTGGAACGGGTGATTAATGTTCCTCCCCGTTCCATCGGGCAAGCCAGCGTGGCTCGCCTTTCGGGCTACGCCAACGAGCACCATCTGACGCTTATGGATGCCTGCCGCCGGGCCGATGCCATTGACGGACTTCCCAAACGCGCTGCCGAGGCATGTCGCAGATTCGCCGCTATGATTGATTCCTGGAGGAACAGGTTTGTGCCATCCGCCGCGGGTGTGACGATACCCACTGCGCCGCCGGAAGAGGAATTTGCGGAATCTGAATCCGGCATGTTCGATTTTTCTTCCGCCGATGCTGATCCATTATTTGATCCGGCATTGGCCGCGGATTTTTCCGCACAGGCGCCGGAAGTTTCTGACTTCGACGCGGAAAATGGCGGCGGCCAAAGTGATATGAAGGATGAATATCAGCAATCGGCCACTGCGCCGGGCAACCGAGGGTCATCAATTCCAGTGGCTGAAATGATGGAAACGATTATCGAACAATCCGGAATGAAACTCATGGATTCCGGCTCCGGTGAAGATGATGAGCAACGCAACGCCAATATGCTTGAACTGGTAAACGTCGCCGCGGAATTTGACCGGCAGAATCCCGGTGGCACCTTGCAGGATTATCTCACGCAGGTAACACTGGTTTCCGATACCGACCGCATGAAAGACCAGAATGCCGCCGTGACGCTTATGACCCTGCACGCCGCGAAAGGGCTGGAATTTCCGGTTGTGGCCATGGTGGGAATGGAAGACGGATTAATACCGCACCAGCGGATGTTTGGCGGAAACGCCGCTGAAATGAATATCGAGGAAGAACGCCGGCTGGCTTTTGTGGGTATTACGCGAGCCATGAAACATCTGATATTAAGCC
>JAKAZF010000532.1:2312-2806 GCA_021826605.1 Planctomycetota bacterium
GGCCGAAGCGAAGCAAAAAATCCATCGCGCTTTCTGGACGAAATTCCGGATGATTGCCTGGAGGTAGTGGATCTGACTGTATTGCAGCGCCCCGCCGGGTCACCGGGCTTTCGCGATGGCGCCAGCTATCATCCACCGCGCGGCTATACTTCTGCCGCACCGGGACACGCTGCCGCACGATCCGTGCAGGAATCTCCAGCGAGCAGTAATACCCGTTTCCGCCGTGGCACACTGGTGCGTCATGCCAAATTCGGTATTGGCCGCGTGGAGGGAATCGATGAAGTCGGCGGCGATTACCGCGTGGAAGTTAACTTCCAGGGATCGGGCCGCCGCACGCTGATGCTCAGCTTTGCCAAGCTTGAAACCGTCGATGGATAATGTTCTGCGCAAAGCTCGGATAAAATCGCAGCCATTATTTGCCCCCGCTTTCCCGATAGAGAGCCTTACTTAAAAACCGGCCATCATGGCATGCGGCGTTTGTTGTATCCAACATC
>JAKAZF010000533.1 GCA_021826605.1 Planctomycetota bacterium
ACTGACCGTTATAAACCGTGGTTCAAACCAACGCGCGATCACGACACTCCAACTCCCATTTGAGTCATTGGGGCTTTCCGGAAAATACAACGTGAATGATCTTTGGAGCAACAAACCGGCCGACAGCGGCGTAAATGGACTGGCGGTTTCGCTGGTGGGACATGAATCACGCCTTTATCGCATGAGCCGGGCTTTATGACATCCATAGGCTTGTATTGCAGCCGCGTGGATCAGAGTCTGCCGGAAAAAAGCACCGTTCGCCATTTATAAAGCGCCAGTCGGCCAGATACTGTTGCGTGGTACGCCTCCACCGCCCGGCAGGTGGAATATCTGCAGGTCCCCGAAAACATTCACTGCAAGAGAATGTAACGTTTTTATTAATTGACCGACTTAATTGCAGCGCACTTTCTGTGCGCATGATCTGAGAGTTTCCGGGTCCTGAGGCAGCGTAAGTTACAGGAGGTGAGCTTGATATCGAGATGATGGGAAAATTAGGAATGCGGTCCTGCCGTACGCCATGGATTTTCCGATTGCGGGAAGCACGGTAGCCTGGCTTGGGAATCCGGTTCAAAGCAACCTCATTCCCCCTTCAGGTGAATTCATCTGCCGGATAATCCGCATTTTGGACTGCCATTCTTCCGAAATTGTCTGGAAACGTGTTCCGGGCGGATATTTTAGAACGTTCTATTTGGAGAATCGTATATGTTGAACACAAAAGCGTTGGTTTTAGGTGCACTTTCTGTCGGAATCGCGGGGCTTTTCAGCAATGCCCACGCATCCACAAACCTGTTGCAGAATCCAGGGTTTTCCGGCACGCTGCAGAATGGCGGCAATTGGACCGCTTTGGTAAGTTCCGGTGCATATGCTCCGCAAACAAATTCCACGCTTGCGGATTGGGGCGGTGCGGTGCCAAACACGACACAATCGTACTGGTCGGTCGGCTTCCAGGCGGCTACAACCAGCAACGGCGCCGGTTTAACTGCAACCGATGTGAACAATAATCCGGTGACTGGAAATGTCGGCGATTCGAATAACACTGGTGATTATGAATTTCAGGATGTCGGTGCGCTTCAGGCCAATACAACCTATACATTGACCGTGGGTGTTGGGTCCAAGACCACCGGCGCCGTCGCCTCCGCACTGCTGTACAACGGAACAATCAGCAGTGTTCTTCCACTGACTACCGCATCCAGCGGGGTTCTGGCGTCCGGCAGCTATTTAACGCCGAGTCCCGTCGTAAATTATCTGACGGTTTCTTACACCACCGGTGCAACAGTATCCGGCGACTTAACCGTGGTGCTGGGTGAAGATTTGCAGGCATCGCCGACTACTTCGCCGACAACTTTTTTGCAATCGAGCTTCTATAACCCGATCCTCACCGCCACCACAACAGCGACACCGGAACCGGCGGAACTTGGTTTATTTGCGATTGGCGGCATGGGATTGCTGATGCTCCGTCGTCGCAGGCAACTTGCCTGATGCGGCCGCTTACCCCGAACCGCGGACGGGTCGCCTTGCACACGGCGATCCGGCGGACCGGATCCTAATGGCATGCAACGCCTTTACCCTTCGGCGAACCAATGGTCCGCCGAAGGGTTTTCTTTTGGCCTTGTTGCGGTGGATAATGACTTATCTCACTGATTTGTCGGCTGCATAAAAAAAGACGCCAGCCCGAATTCGGACGCGGCGTCTGCATTTTTCTGCTTTTCAGGATGTGTGCTCAGGCATTGGCCGGGGCATCGGCAGCCGGGGTGGGAACGTCAGCCGGAACTTCCGGCTTTTCCGGCCCAGCATCGTCTTCCGCGGCCTGCGACGTGGTTCGGCGGCGGCCGCCCTTTTCCGCACGGGCCGTTCGTTGCTGCGCCTTATCCTGCTCTTCCTTGGCAATTCGGCCGGCCTTTCCTTCCATAATTGCGGTAAGCACTTCCTTCATAATAAGATCAATGCCGCGCAAGGCGTCATCATTGGCGGGAATTGCAATATCCACCAGATCCGGATCGCTGTCGGTATCAATTATCGCCACCACCGGAATACCCAGTTTACGGGCCTCGGCAATGGCAATAACTTCGCGGCGGACGTCTACCACAAACAGCGCACCCGGCAGGCGTTCCATGGTGCGTATACCGGCCAGATTACGCAAAATCTTGCGGTATTCCCGTTTCAGGCTGGATTCCATTTTTTTGGAGTAGCTCTTGTTGACATCCGGCGAATTCAGAACCCGTTCAAGTTCTTCCAGGCGTTGAAGACGTGAGCGGATGGTGCGGAAATTAGTGAGCGTGCCGCCAAGCCAGCGCTCCGTCACCACCGGCATGCCCGCCTGCTTGCCGATATCGTCGATCACCGCCCGGGCCTGCCGCTTGGTCCCGACAAACAGCACATCCCGGCCGTTGGCGACAAGGCGGCTTAAAAACCGCTGTGCGGCCAGCACGCCCTTCAGTGTTTCGCGTACATCAATAATGTGGATCAAATTGCGCTTGCCGTAAATATAAGGCTTCATTTTTGGATTCCACCGGCTTGTGCGATGTCCGAAATGAATACCTGCGTCAACGAGGTCGCGCACCAACTGAGAATTGGCCATGAAAGGCTCCGGAATGAGTCAGCGATGTCAGCAACTACGCCGCGGAATTGCCTACTGTCGCTTATGGGCGGCACGGGGCCGCAAAAGCAATATTCAGATTCTGACCGGAAGCATCCCGGTTACGCAATCTGACAACGGCGTAATCCAGTATGCTAACAGAATTACCGGCCTACGTCAATTATAGCTTTCGCGTCTTTTTTCACCGCGTTTGCGTTTGAATACAAAG
>JAKAZF010000534.1 GCA_021826605.1 Planctomycetota bacterium
CACCTGCTGGGCGTGCAAGCGGCAAATTAGGCCGATAAAAAATGCCCTTGCTTTCCAAAAAAGGCGTGTTACACTATTGGGGAAGTCGGCGATGCTGGCTTGAGCGTAAATTTCCAGGCAATTGGTAAGCTTGGAGCGCGCGAGCCGGAATAACCGTGCAGTTCGTGAGAGCATCGGAGTTATACATAAACCGGTCATCCTGTTGATACAGGTGACACTCTGATGCGGCAGGGAAGGACGCCCGAAGCAACGAACGGATTCGATATGCTTGGTTTGCTCTTCAATTTGAAACCACGTAATCAACCGGCCACTATTTCTCCGGCCACAGGGTATGGTACTCTGATCATTTGCCCGTCAACACCAGACTGCGCTGGCATTTCCAAAGATCCATTTAAGGTCACAATCGGCACCACCATAACAGAAATTATTCCACCGGCACCGGGAAGGCGGGTGGCAAGCATTCCGTTAAGCCGGTTTCAACGAGATATAACGATATATCGACAGTTCAGTGGGCAAGAAGCTCACTGGTGTTTTGCGCCCATCGGATGCGTGAGTGAACATCCAAATCGGCGCTGGTCAGGTCAAGGAGCGACCCATGGCAAAAACTCGTACTACTACGGCGGCCGTTGAGCAGGACATTAATGAAGTCTGGAAGAAGTTCAAGGCCAACAAGACGGAAGTCATGCGCAATTTGCTGATGATGGAATATCTTCCGCTGGTGCGCTACAACGCCGATCGTATTTATTCCAAGCTGCCCGATGAAGTGGATCTCGATGATCTTATTCAGGCCGGCACCTTTGGCCTGAAAGATGCCATTGAATCTTTTGATCCCAATCGGGGCGTGAAGTTTGAGACCTATTGCGCTCCGCGTATTCGCGGGGCCATTCTGGATGAATTGCGCAACATGGATTGGGTTCCCCGTCTGGTGCGCAGCAGATCCAGCAAAGTTATTCAGGCCTCGCGGCAATTGGAAATGAAACTGGGGCGCGCACCGACGCATGATGAAATCGCGGCGCATCTGGGTGTACCGCCGGATGAATTTGACAAAATGCTCAAGGATTCCAGCGCCGTTTCCCAGGTCAGTTTGTCCCGAAAATGGTTTGAATCCGATAGTGACAAAGATGTCCGGGAAGTGGATGTCCTGCAGGACAAGAGTTCTGATTCCCCACTGACGATTCTGCACCAGCGCGACATCAAGGACCTGATTACCCGCGGCTTATCGCGTTCGGAAAAAATGATCCTGGTGCTGTACTACTACGAAGAAATGACGATGAAGGAAATCGGCGATGCACTGGAACTTTCAGAGTCGCGCGTAAGCCAGATGCACTCAAGCATCATCGCCCGGTTGCGGTCGCAACTGGCAAACCGGGAAAAGGAATTCTCCACCGATTAGAGCGTATGTGGAAGGTCCATCGCGGGCGACTCTCCACATACGCTTTTATCATTGCATCTCCGCATGGACAGCCAGCGATTCAAGTGGAACCGCGGCTGGAGCCACCGTCAGCTTGCGGTGCATTCGCCCCAGCAGGGCGCGGGTAATTAAGACCGCCGCGGTCCCCAAAGCCAGTCCACATGCCAAACCGCCGAGCATCATCGGTCCCAGGTAGGTGGCAAATATTCCATGCCAGGAGAGTTGCTGATGATCCATAAATTCCGGAGACAGAAACCGGTCGTGCAGTATCAGCGTTCCGATCTGAATGTTCATGAATATTAACAGCGGGATAAATGGCGGCAGGGAAATTTGCGTGGCCAGAAGTGTAACCGGAATATTGATATGCAGCCGTCGAGCCGTGTAGATAGCCAGCACGGTTTGAATTCCATACAGCGGCAAAACGGCAATCAGCACGCCGACGCCCACAGCGGTGGAGAGCATCGCATCCGCAAGGGCATCACATTGCGACAAGCCCAGTTGCCTCTTCCAGAACCGCCAGCTTGACCAACTCCGCCAGGAGACTTTCGGGATGGCGTGGGAAACGCGGCATTTCCGGCACGGCATGGGATTGATAATGCGCCAGGTTGTCAGCATGACATTCAGCCGCACGCCGCGCAGGGTATCACGCAGTGGCCGGAAATGCGTAATGCGATTTTCGGCTGCAAAGTAAATGCAGGTGATGGGAGCGGAACGCACCTGCAAGCCTGCCCAGGCGTGGCGAACCAGCGTTTCCGTTTCAAAATCAAAACGACGAAAAATATGGGGCAACGTGAGGGTGTGCTTTAAGGGGTAAATTCTCAAACCGCACTGAGTATCCGGAACATCCTGTCCAGTTTGCAGCAGCATCCAGAAGCGGGACATATCGCGCCCGCGCTTGCTGCGTTTCGGGACATCGGCAAAATCCATCTGCCGATCGCCGATAATCAGGTCATCCGGAAACAGTTGGCTTATCTGGATGAGCCGAAAGATATCGGAAACGAGATGTTGCCCATCTGAATCAATGGTGATGGCATGTGTGCATCCGGCGCGGTGCGCGGCGGCAAATCCGGTAAGCAGAGCGGCACCTTTCCCCTGATTTTGGCGATGATGCAAAATACACAGCGGGCATGTCGGGCCGGATGGATATTGGGATTCCAGTCCTTGCAGCACGGTAGTGGTCGAATCGGTGCTGCCGTCATTGACGACAAAAACGGTTGCCTCCGGAAGTTTGGCCAGCACTTCGTCAATTACTTTGGCCAATGTTCCGCCATGGTTGTATACTGGAATGATAACCGCATAGGAAATGGGTTCCGGCCCGGCGGCCGAAGACGCCAGAGCCGGGTGACTTCCGCCATCGGTGCCCGGCGCGTAGATATTCTCAGAATTAGCCATA
>JAKAZF010000535.1 GCA_021826605.1 Planctomycetota bacterium
CGCGACCGCTTGAAAATTATACCCTGTCCGTTTGGTGTGTATATCCTTTGAATCGAGGTCGCCCGTTGGATACAGCCGACGGTAGTATTCTGCAATGTCCTCAGGATGATCAATTCGCGGCTGCCGGCCGCACGCCAGAAAATCCTGCTCAACAATTTTCGCGCCATTGCGATACCAGTTACTGGGGGGCATTTTTCCATCACGGCTTCGGAATACCATCACATGGCCGCCGGTGCCGCCGATCAACAGGCCTTCGCGATTACAGCGCCCCGCCGCCTGCACGATAGATTCAAGCGGTGCCATTTCCCGCATCACCACCGGGAAGTCCAGATCCACGCCTGCCTCGACAAGCTGGGTCGAAACCACACGACATGGCCGGCCTTCTTGCAGCGCAGCGGCTATATTCTTTAGCACGCAGAGCCGATGGGCAGGGCACATATTCGTTGAAAGATGAATCGCCCCACCGCCCAGCGTTGCCAGTTCGCGATAGATTTCCAAGGCGGCTTGGCGTGTGTTGACCACGCAGAGGACCTGCTGCTGGGAAACCATTTCTGCCGCGATATCTGCCCAATTCAGATTCGCCTCGCCGGTCTGCGGCCACGTGATCTCAACGCGTTTGAGTTGGCGGAAAAGTTCAGCGGGATTCGGCGCGATCTCATGAATCTGTGAAATTCCCATCGGCAGGCGAACCGGATCTTTTTTCCAAGCCGGTTGGGTGGCCGTGCACAGCACAATGCTGCAGCCCAGGTATGCGGCGGCCTGTTCCAGCATTTCGCAGGTGGGCGCGGTGAACCCGGGTGGCAGCGTCTGACATTCATCGAGAATCACCACGCTTTGTGCGATGTTGTGCAACTTCCGACAGCGTGAAGGCTGATTGGAAAACAGCGATTCATAGAATTGCACGCTGGTGGTGAGAATAATGGGCGCGTCCCAATTTTCAGCCAGGCGTTGAGCGGTTTGTGACTCCGGGTCGTCTCGGTGAATAGTTTCCTCTTTCCCCGGCTCGACCATGCTGTGGTGCTCAAGAATGAGATCTTCCGCCGTATCGCCCAACGCCGCCCGGAAAACTGCGGCATTCTGGTCGATGATGCTCAAATACGGGGCAACATAGATGATCCGCCTTAACCCATGCGCCACGGCGTGTTGCAGCGCAAAAGCCAGCGCCGAGAGCGTTTTTCCGCCGCCGGTCGGAACCGTCATGGAAAATATGCCTTGCGGCCGCTCCCCGGATTGTAGCGCCGTCGCGAGTACCGCCGCGCGAATTCGTGCAACGTCAGTATTTCGGCATTGTTTCGCGCGCTGGGCGGTATACGCTAAGACGTTTTGTAGTAGTTGCGGAGCGTCGAATTCAGGCGAAGACGATGGAGGTGCCCAGCCTTCCCGCCGTGCATGAAAATCAGATGTATCCAGCCAATCTGCATCCACCAGACAACTGAAAAGCAGCCGTGTGCGAGTATCAAAATCGGTTCTACGCAGGGCCACCGCGGGGCCGGAGGTTGCGGTTTTTAGATTTGGGAAATCCAATAGGGCCGAAGGTAAAACTGCCTTTGCCACGTCGTTGCCCGTCTTGACTCCTTCCGCCATTTCAGCAGCATCCGGCATTCCGCCGTGGTGGCCCAATATGGAAAAGCATATATCGAAATGTCTATGCCCAGTGCGTACCGCTTCCGCCGCTCCCGCTTGTTTATGCCGCGTGGATTCCCCCTTCGGCTGAAGTCCACGGATCATCCGCTGAAACTCCGGGCGATATTTTCCCAGATCATGCAGCAACCCGGCCGCGTAAGCGGCTCGGGCGAATTCTTTATCCCCCGGTCGGGCTTGGCAGGCAAATTTTGCGGCCAGTTTCGCGACATTTTCCAGGTGCTCACGCAAGGGTTGCCATTGCGATTGATCTTTCCCGTAGGTATGCGCGAAATAATCCATGGCCATTTCCCGTTGGATCGCACTGAACTTGCGCGTGAGTCTTGGGCACACGCGATACGTGAACTTAACAAACACCTACCCTACCTTGCCGCGGTAATTTTGGCAATTCGGGTGTCAATCCATGTCAAACTAATGTTAAAATATCCGGTAGACAGCCAAAGTTAAAAGGTCCTCTTTGGTGAGAGCGTGGGAATTTTTCAAAAGCAAAGGCCATGGGTTATCCAACGATGAAAATAGAGAGTTGAAAGTAGACCGCAGGAGCTGCCTTGTGTCTCGGCGACAGCCTCTCTTTTGCCCCCGCCTTATGCGCTCTACTCTCTACTCACTCCAAACTCCTGCTCTATTTTTTTGCCTGATGGCAAAAAAATGCTCAAGGTTTGCGCCTTTCCAATCCGTTAATTAGTCCAGATAGCATTTTGGAAATTTCTTCCAGATCGCTGCGAAGTTGGCAATGAATATCCAGTGCAAGGAGCTTTCGACGAAACCCAATTTCCAATAGCGCTACACATTCCTGCACGGACCCTCTGGCGATCATGAAAAAGTTCCTCCGGTCCGGAATGGTGAATCGTCCATTGCCTTCAGCGATATTGGCGGCGATGGAAACAGATGCTCGGTTGAGCTGGTCTGAAAGGAAGCCGTAACCGCGTGGGAATTTTTCAGTGAGGGCACAAACATTGTCGGCGAACGAAATTGCTTTCTGATAGACGATAAGTTTTTCAAAGGTGAAGGCCATGGGTTATCTCACCATGAAAGTAGAGAGTGGAGAGTAGACCGCAGGAGCCAAGTGTCTCGGCGGCAGCCACTCTTATGCGCCAGCCGAATGTGCTCTACTCTCTACTTACTCCAAACTCCTGCTCTATTTTTTTGCCTGCT
>JAKAZF010000536.1 GCA_021826605.1 Planctomycetota bacterium
CGTCATCTGAGGCTTGTACATCAATGACGAAAGACAACTCCACAGCGCGTATGAGATTTCAGGGTGACTGTCGTGGCGAAGTGCATAAGCTCCAGCACCATAAACAGACTTAATGTCACTGTGCTATGGGGCACTTCGCACCGGAGTGGGGTATCGGCTAACGTCCAGCGTTGGGCGCTATACGTCGGGCAATTTTTTCGGCTGTGGGCCGAACCACACTGGCCAAATCCCCCTCGAAAGAAATTTCGCTGTGGCAGCGTGCTGCCATTCTTCGCGACCGAAGGATTATCGCTAAATCGCGGTTTGAATCAGGCATGAGCGTCGGGGAAACTGTAATCTTGAAACAGGCGGACATCGAGGCCTCTCCGAAAAAACAAATATCGGAAATTCATTCGACCTCCATGTCGGTAGCAACGCTACACAGGTGTATGATTCGGCTAAATCTTGAATTCACGTTAAGCAAAATTCGTACCACTATTGTGCGCACGGATATGGCGGCATTATTGGCTTAAAAATCGTAATTACACTAGACAAAGCTTGGTTATAGGACGCTTTTGTAGTGGCTGAGGCTGTGCTGTCTGTCTTGCAACAGGGTGGCAATAGACAAATTCGCGCGTATTCCCATCGGTTATGAATCGGTCGCCCACCGTGACCCAAGAGGGTCACTGCGCCACCGTCCCCAGCGAACCATCCGTCGGTTTCGGCTTCGCAATACCGCTTTCCCGCTGCACCGCAACCCATACCTTCCGTATGTGGTGGCCGCTCAATCGAAACATTCCAATCACCCTTGTTCCATCAGGCATGCGGCAAATCAGGTGCGGATAGCGACCACTGGTGAGATGCCATGTGCCTAATCTTGGTGCCCGCCGCGCCGCGTGCGTCAATAAAGTTTGCGGCAGCCATCGGTTGTCGGGCAGGTGATATTCCTTCAATGTTCCATCGGCAACATCGTGAAAGAATCTTCGAGCGGATGAAAACTTCTGTTTCAAACTGCATGCCCGTGCCAGAAAATTGGTCAATGCCTGTGTCTGCACTTTGGTGTAAAGCAGGGCGGTTGGGTTGGATGGCATGTCCATCCAATATTTCTGCCATAATTTTTGGAATCGCCCATTATCACGTCCAAACGCCATACGCCATGCCTGATTGGCCGAATCACCATGCTTGTACAACGCCATATAGCGCATGAACGGCCTGCCATACTTACCATGGTCGGCCCACGCGAGAAAGTAAATCATGGACCAAGCCTGATCATAATTTGTGCCCATCAGCACATCGTTCCATTCGTTGTAAGGCATGTGCCGCATGCCACGAATTGAACGCAGTTTATGATGCTTAATTTCCCATTTAATCCTCTGCAGTCGCCATGGCGGTATCCATCCGGTGACAAAGCTGTTGCCGGTAAAAAGGCCCTCGCCGAAATATTCCGCAAGTCCCTCGTTGGCCCAAGGTGGAAAGGGACGGCCAATCATTGCGTACGTAAACTGGTGAAAAGCCTCATGCTGAATGATGTGCCACATCTGATGGGTAATTTTTGTTCCCGCATCGGCCAGCAGCCGCTGGCCATGATAACCAACAATAAATACACCGGCACTGCCGTGCGGTGCACCGGCCTGAAGGTACTCCTGCCGGTGCCGAAATATATAAAACGGCTGCTTTTGATTGACGACTCCGCCGAAATAGCGATGCAGACGGCGTTCATACGTTGCCGCCACAAAATTCATACGCAGCCATATCTGCCTTAAAATCCGACGGCTTTCATCGCTATGAATAACATAATATCCCGGTAGGTTGTATACCTTCATCGGGCGGGCGGTTGATCGACCGACGGCTGCCCATCCCATGCCGATTATGGCCCACGTCACCCATCGGGATCGTTTGATACTACGCATCGATCAATCCTCCACCGTGCTCGGACACTGTACCTGGCACACAAGCTAACCGAGCTTTGCGAGCGCCTTTTCCAATAATTCACCAACCAGCTTGGGATCCGCTTTGCCCTGGCTCAATTTCATCACAGCGCCGCGCAAAAAGCCGAGCGACGCCTGGCGCTTTTTGGGGTTGTTTCGGTAATCATCAATCGCTTGAGGATGGTTAGCCAGCGCGGCATCAACCCACGCCTGCGTAGCAGAAGCATCGCGTATCTGCAACAACCCCAACTTCTCAGCCACGGCCATTGGTGCCATGCCCGTTCCGTCACACAATGATTCAAATACGGTTACTGCCGCCGATGCGCTCACCGTGCCATCCTCGATCATTCCTGCCAACTGAGCATATTGATCCGCTCCCACACCTAAATCGCTGATCAAAACCGTTTCGCCCCGCTCGCTCGCCAGCGCATTGGCTGTCTTGGCTGCTGCACCAAGCATTAAATTGGCAATACGTTTTGGTAAACGCTTGAGATTGATCGCCGCGTCAAATAAATCTGCTACGGCCTTATCTTCCAGTAAGGCCGCCGCCTCCTTACGTGTGAGGTCCATTTGCAGGTAGCGCCGCAGTCGGGCCATGGGCAGTTCCGGTATCTGGGCCTTGATTCGACCAATCCAGTCTGCATCCACATGCAAAGGCACCAAATCAGGATCGGGAAAATAGCGATAGTCGTGCGCCTCTTCCTTGGATCGTTGCAGCGTGGTGCACCCTTTGTCATCGTCCCAACCGCGTGTTGACTTTCCGGCCTGCATTGCGGCGGACCGATTGTTTAAAAACTCCGTCAATTGCCGCTGAATTTCATATTCACATGCCCGCTCCACCGACCGAAAGCTATTTAAATTTTTAACCTCCG
>JAKAZF010000018.1 GCA_021826605.1 Planctomycetota bacterium
GCCGGCAACCCCTGTCGATGCGCCAAAAAAGCCCGCGGCTTCATGGAAAAGGGATATCTCGATCCATTGCATCGGCAATTCACAACGCATCACGCTTCGCAGATACGCGATGTTGCGCCGGACCGCCTCGCGGACCTCACCAGCGCCACGGATCATGCCCATGCCCTGTTATTCCGCGACCATCCGATGTTGCCGGTGGATGACCAGACGCGGATAATCAGTAAATTGCTGGAGCGCAGTGGTTTGGAGAATCTGGAATGAATGCGACGATGAAAAACATGGAGCCACCGCCTTACCCTCTGGATGCAAAGCGCTGCGCCTGGCCGAAATCGGATTTGAGCATCGCGTATCACGACCGTGAATGGGGCGTGCCGGTACATGATGACCGGAAACTTTTTGAATTCATGGTCCTGGATGCGGCGCAGGCGGGGTTAAGCTGGGAAACGGTTTTGAAAAAGCGAGAAGCGTATCGCCGGGCTTTTGCCCAATTTGATCCTGCGGCGGTAGCCCGGTTCGGCCAGCGGGATTTTCAGCGGCTCATGAATGATGCAGGCATTATCCGTAACCGGTTAAAGATTCAATCGGCGATCAGCGGTGCGGCCGCATTTCTGAAGGTGCAGGAGGAATTCGGAAGTTTTGATGCGTATGTCTGGCGATTTGTGAATGGACAACCCATTATCAACCATCGCCGGCGGCACGGCTCAATTCCCGCGCGCAGCCGCGAATCTGACAAGTTGAGCCGTGATTTAAAAGCCCGTGGCTTCAGTTTTGTCGGCACCACAATCTGTTACGCCTTCATGCAGGCCGCCGGGCTGGTTAATGACCATCTGGTGACGTGCTTCCGTCATCCGGAAGTTGCCCGGTAATGCCCTGCCGGAGGCGGGGTGCATGCCTATGAATAGCGCTTCCAAGGCTCCCTTCTACGATCGCGATTTCGTCAGCGGTCAGGCCGTAAATATCATAGACAAGCTGATCGATGTGGCGTTCTTGGGCCTCAATCTGGCGATGAATTTGCTCACCGCCGATGCGCAGTTTTGAAAGTTTTTTATGCAGTTCTAAAATGGTTCTGACCAGGTCGACCAACCGGTCATGAATTCCCCGATCGCGTTTGCTGGAAAAGTCGATTGGGCGGACGGGAAGGGCCGCAACGTTTCCTTTTTTCACTTCAGCCAGCGCCTCTCCGACTTCGGGGTTCAAGGTGCGGTAATACCAGTTAATGAGCCGCGCATTGAGTATTCCCAGAATATAAAGCGGAGAGATATCAGGTGCGGATACTGTCACCACATGCATGTTATTCAAACATAAGAGCTTATCTTTATCGAGTGCGGCGATCAGGCTGTCGCCGGTTTGTCGCATCACGATCTTTTCGGGCGCATTGAAATTCGCCGCAGGTCGCGGTTCGGCCAGCCAAGGGCCATATTTGATGAAGCGTGCCTTTTTGGGGCTGATTTTAAACCGAGCGATGTCGGCCCCACGAATATATTGTCGATAAAGGGGTCCTAATGGCTCGTCCGCGTCGTAACACCGAGTGTCGACGATCCGTCGGGATTGCGGCGGGGATCCCTTCCCCACTTGGTAGGGCTTGATTCCCACGTTGATATTGCAAATTGACTCCAAAGGTACGCCGGCGCTTGCACATTGTTTCGCGATCCGGCGGTCCGGTGCGTTTAGGAAAATATTAATTACGTCGCCATCCAAGTCCCGCCAAAGGTCTTGGGAATGCCTAAGCACGGAAATGGAGGAATCTCCCGCAATAAAGTCTTCCCGCGAGCGGGCGATTTTCACACTGACCATTGCACCGCGAGGATCGGCTTTCTGAAGCGTGAGTATCTGCGTGTCGACCGTCGCCTGGCGGAACACAGGGAACTGAAAATGGACAATTTCATTAATTTGCGATTCGGAACAAATAAAGCGACGGGCTTGGCGTTGTCGCAGGTTGGTCAGCCAGGGGTTGGGGATGATGACGCCAAGCAGGCCGCCCTGTCTAAGAAGGTTCCGGACTGCCTGCTCGAGGAAGAGCAGATACGTGTCGGGCTGATAGTTCTGGTGACGGAACCTTAAAGCCAGATATTCTTTTTGTGGTTCGTCCAGGGACGCTCCATAGGGGGGATTTCCGACCACCGCGTCGAATCCGCCGGCGTCCATAATCGGTTTGAATTCCGATCTCCACTCGAAAGCATTAATCTTCCATAATGTTTCATCGTCAAGCAGTGATAATTGCCGAGAGGCAAAGAAGTCCGGACCGATTAATGAATTTCCGCATTTGATATTATTCGCCAGATTGGGCAATGCTCGCTCTCGAAATAATCGCAGTTGGTTGTTGAGACTCTCCTGGGATTCACCTTCCAGAGCTTTTAACAGAAGCGACAGCTTGGTTGTTTCGACAGCGTTAGCGTCGATATCTACACCAAAAATATTATTAATGAGAATTCTTTTCCGTTCGGCAAGCGTTAGTTTGAGAGTACCGCTCTGTCCGCTGCGCGTCCCGGTAATGCTACGGATCGGTGGCGATTTCTGCCGCAAAAAGCGTTCCGTGGCGTGTTCAGAATAGTATTTGAGGTGCCAATCCAGTAGGAACTGGTATGCCCCGAGCAGAAACGAACCCGATCCGCAAGCCGGATCAAGCACTCTAATGTCCGCGACATTCGGCAAATTCTTACCCGCGAGGATTTTCCCCACCGTTGCCGCAACGATGTAGTCAACGACGTATGTTGGCGTGTAGAATACGCCTCCCGCCTTTCGCACATCGGGCTTTTCCTCCACCTTGGCGCGGTGGCCCGGAGTAAGGCGAATGACCTTGCCAAGAAATTGTTCATAAACTTGACCAAGAATATCCGCTGGTAGAACAGAAAATTCATAGGGGGATTCCGGGTAGTAAAGAGATCGCAAAATGGTTCGAAGGGTTTTGTCGTCGACAGTAAGTCCCGGAGTCAACTCATCCGGGTCTTCGGTCTGTCCCAGCTCGTCCGAGAAATGGAACAAACCCGAGTTATATTTCTGATCCGCCTGTCTGAATATCTCCATTAAACGGCCATAAACGCCGTCGCCGTTTGACACAGCCTGCAACTGCCCATAGCGCTCGATTCCACGGTCCTCGCATATTCTAAGGAATATTATGCGATCAATTGTTCGCGTGACGGCCGAGTTGAGTTCCCGTTGAGAGAGATCGGGATTACGCATGGCGATGCTTTCCGCGAGTGTGTCGCGCCATTGTTCGATTTCTTGAAGGAACGCATCATCGACAGTTGTGGTGCCGCGTGTTCGCGACAGGCCCTGCGCAAAACGGTCAAGAGAACCCTTGAGCACGGCGTCCTTTGCCAGGATGGAGGCGATTTCAGGCCATTTTTCACTATACTGTTCCCATGTGCAATAAAAAATTCTCCCTTTTGATGCCGGATCGCTCTGGCTGGGTTTGAACCGGCAATCGTAAATCGCAAATGCCTCGAAATCGGACAACACTGATACCGGTAATGTTGCGGACCACGCGTAGCGCCTTAACTGATATGCCGGGGAAATATCCGTGGAGATATCTACCGAAGGCCTCTTGGCCTCGACGAAAAATTTCCTTGTGCCGCCGACTCGAAAGCAGTAGTCCGGAGCTTTGGTAGCTGCACCAATCTTAATCGAATCTTCGTGAATCACATCTTTATAGGCGTCGGCGTAGCCGGAACGATTGGAGACGTCCCAGCCGAGAGCTTCGAAAAATGGTTCGAGGAATTCCCGGCGGAGTTGGGCTTCGTTGTAGTCGTTCGATCTGTATTGCGACCGATTCAGGGAAAAACGCTCGACCAACTCCAGGATTGAAACGGGAACGCTCTGCATGTTTGGTTGTATCCTATTCGCAAGCATTGCCAATACAGTTCTCAAGAATAGTCTGCGCGAAAATTCGTGCAGACGCAACCAGCGAAATTTCAATGACCGAAATGTCACAGAACTGCCCGGATGGGTAAGAGTTACAATTGCGCAGAGCGGACGCGGTGTGGGGTGAGACCGCTACAAGGGGCGCTGAGACGAGCGAGGACCGTTACGCCGCCACGGCCGTGCGCAAAGACTGCTCAATAGCGGTACACGTGGACGCCAGCAGTACTCCGATATGGGCGTTCATATCGGCCTGCATTTCAGCTTGCCGACACACGGCAATACATTCCTGTGCGGCAGCAAGGGGAATGCTCTGCACCTGCGATGGCATGGGAGCGATGATCGGTGCGCCTGTCGCATGGCGCAGGCGGTCATCCAGCCAGGCTGCAACAAAACTCAACATCAGGCCCACGCCGTCGCGCACCAGGCGATCTTTGGAGGCCAGCGGATCGCGTTTGAGCATGGTCTTGGCATATTGTTCAGCGGATTTCTGGATAACCTTTGCCAAATCCATTCCGCCCTCGCGCCCAGCAAGCATATTGTCCAACGCTGAAGAAATTGTGTTGATCCAATGCGGGAAAGCAGGTTGATCGGTTGTGGGCGTTTTAGTGTCGGCCTTGTCCTTCTCATCCGGATCTGAGGCGATCACAGCTTGCATAAAAATAATGGCCCGCCCCAGGCTGCCGCCGGAAAGCCGGGCCAGCAGCCTGGCCTGGACTTCACCGGCACCGCGGTTCATAAGCTCCGGAGCCATGACAGCAAAAGACAACGCGCGAAACTGGACAAATTGTGATCGGCTGCGGATGGTACTTAAAAGTTCGGTCGGGCTGGTGGTAATTAAAATAATGAACGTTTGTGCAGGTGGTTCCTCCAGGGTTTTCAACAACGCATTTTGCGCGGGAATTTCCATGAGATCCGCCTCGTCTATAATAAACCATTTCCCGCGCCCTCTCTGGGATCGCTTATAAATTTTGGGTTCCACGCGGTGCTCCGGCGAATCATCGCCGATCATTTCACCGCGGATAACCTGTATGCTTAACGTGGTCCCTTTGGATGTTCCGTTGCGGTCATGGTAGCGAATCAATTGGCGGCTTACCACATGCAGGTCCGGATGGGTGCGCAATTCAACGGCCTTGCATGATTCACATTGGCCGCACGGCAGCGTCAGTAAAAAATCCGGCTCCAGCAGGGCGTTGAATAGTTCCCCGTTGTGGCTGTTGGGCCGATGTACCGGGCGATCACACAGGTTGGTTTTTGCCATCTCCACCGCGGTATGAAACTTTCCCACGCCGGCTGGGCCGGCGAAAATCCAGGTTGATGCGAGGCGTCGCGAATGAACGACTCTCTGGATATGCGCTAACGCCGTAGATTGACCTTGAATATTCAGCATATTTTTACCTGTCGGATCCCGGCATTGGCCAGGCTCGGGTTTATCCGGTTATTTCTTCCGCCAAGGTGTTTAACGCGGTAATGCCGCGCTCAATGGTTTGATCACTGGCGGCATAACTCAAACGAAAGTGGGTATCCTGCCCGCTGAAAACAGTGCCAGGAATTACCAGCACATTATTGGCCACCGCCCGATTGACAAATTCCGTCGCCGTTAGTGATCCGGGAACTTTGGGAAACGCATAAAATGCCCCGTCCGGATTATTGATGGCAAAATGGGTCGAAAGACCGGAGATAATGCGATCCCGCTTCCGCCGATAGTCATCAATATGTGCAGTCATGTCCACTGATCCGGCATGGAGCAATTCCAGGGCGGCATATTGTGCCGGTGCCGGTGCGCAAACGAATGTATATTGCTGCAGTTTGGTCATTTGTTCAATGATCGCCTTGGGGCCTGCGGCGTAACCCAGGCGCCAGCCCGTCATGGCATAGGTTTTGGAATAACCCTTCAACAGGATGCACTGCTCCGGCAGCAGGGGGGCGATGCTGTGATGTTTCTGGTAGCAGAAGGCGTCGTAGATTTCATCGCTAAGCACCAGCAGATTGTGCTTTTTTGCAAGGTCCGCAGCCGCTTGCAACTCCTTCGGCGTCAGGGCGATGCCGGTGGGATTATTGGGTGAACATAAAATCAGCATTTTTGAACGCGGGGTGATCGCGGCCTCAATGCGTTCAGGATGCAGGCGAAAATCCGGATAGCTGTTTACCGGCACCGGCACCGCTCCGATGAGCCGGGGAAGATGTTTATACATGACAAAGTAAGGATCAAGAAAGATCACTTCATCACCCGGGTTCAACGTCGCAAACATCCCCAGCATGATCCCGGCTGACGTGCCGGATAAAATCAGCACTCCGGGATCGCGCCAGCCTGTGCCGGCGCAAACATCGCGACGAATGGGTTCAATAAGTTCTCCGATGCCCTGCGTGGGGGTGTACCGATTTTTACCGGCACGGATGGCCGCAATGGCCTTTTCCTTGATCGGGTCGGGCACATCAAAATCCGGCTGACCGATGGACAAATTAATTGGATCCTGCAGCTTAGCCGCTAAATCAAATACTTTGCGAATGCCGGAAGCGTCAATCTCCATCGCCCGCTGCGAAATTAGCGCTGCAGGATTGAACGTACCGGCGGTGTCCGCGGATGGATAGGTAGTGGATGGGGTCAAAAATTCCTCAACGCTTGAGTTACCAGACTCACGAGCGACATTGTAGCGTAGGTGCGGCGAAATTGTCGCGGTCTGGGGCAGAGATAATTTTCCGCTGTTGTGGCATTGTGCCGGAAAAATACAATCACGCGACGCAGCAGAAAACTGCGCGGCGGCGACCGCGGCTGCAACATTTGTTGCGGCAAGGCCTTGGCGCAAGGTTGCGTCGTATTTAACTTTTTCCACAAATCGCTTATCTTTCTCAAAGCGACGAGCCGTTGAAAATGGCTCCTTAGGAGTTTTGTTCGATGAAAATTCATGAATATCAAGCCCGTGATCTGCTGGCCAAGGCCGGCATTCCCGTGCCCGCCGCCCGTGTGGTGGAAACCGCCCAACAGGCTGAAAAAGCCTTTGAGGAGAATGGTTTTCCCTTGCAGGTGGTCAAAGCGCAGGTATTTGCCGGCGGCCGCGGCAAAGCGGGCTTTGTAAAACTGGTCAAATCGGCGGCGGAGGCCCGTGCGGCTGCCGAGTTTATGTTGACCCACCGCATGGTCAGCGTGCAAACCGGCCCGGAAGGAATCGCAGTCCATAAAATTCTTATTGCCGGTGCCGTGGATATTGCCCATGAATATTATCTTGGCTTTGTTCTGGATCGTGACCGATCCACCGTCAGTATGATTGCTTCAGCCGAAGGGGGCGTGGAAATTGAAACCGTCGCCCATGAGCGGCCGGAAGCAATTATTAAAGAGCCGCTGCATCCTTTGGCAGGCATGCAGGGCTTCCAAGCCCGCCGCGCGGCGCTGGCGCTGGGGTTTACCGGTAAACAAGCCAATATTGTCGCTGATATTCTGCTTAAATTGGCGCGATTTTTTATTGACTATGACTGCTCAATTGCCGAGATTAATCCACTGGTACTGACCAAAGATGGAAAAATTCTCGCCATTGATGCCAAAGTCAATTTTGACGACAACGCCCTGTTCCGCCATC
The DNA here is from genome assembly GCA_021826605.1 of Planctomycetota bacterium. Next base: position 7,434 of record JAKAZF010000018.1, read on the forward strand.
CGGATATTATGGCGCTTAAGGATGACGCAGAAACGGATGCCTTGGAGATCCGTGCCGCCGCCGCCAATCTCAATTACATCAAACTCGACGGCGATATCGCCTGTCTGGTTAACGGTGCCGGCCTGGCCATGGCCACCATGGATGTTATTCAGCTGCATGGAGGAAAACCGGCGAACTTTTTAGATGTCGGAGGCGGCGTGAAAGCCGAGGGGGCGATTGAAGCCTTTCGCATCCTCCTTTCGGATAAGAAAGTACGCGGTATTCTCGTGAATATCTTCGGCGGTATCGCACGGTGTGATCTTATTGCCGAGGCTCTGATCCAAGCGGGGCGTGAAGTGGGCTTTACGGTTCCGGTGGTGGTGCGGCTGGAAGGCACCAACGTGGAACAGGCCCGTAAAATATTGGCCGCATCGCAAGGTGAACTACCGACACTGCAAGTGGCCGGCGATCTGAATGATGCGGCTAAGAAAATCGTTTCGGCCACACGCTAAGCGTCCGCCGTCAATCAACAGGAGAATGACTGATGTCAGTATTGGTTAATAAAAATACCCGCGTGATCTGCCAGGGAATTACCGGCAGCGGGGGCGGTGCCTTCCACACGCGGGGATGTCTGGATTATGGTACGAAAATGGTAGGGGGCACCAGCCCCGGCAAGGGCGGCACGAAAGATACCAACGGTTTGCCCGTATTTGATACGGTGGATCAGGCGGTGCGGGCCACCGGTGCCGATGCCACGATGATTTTTGTGCCACCGCCCTTTGCCGCCGATGCCATTTGCGAAGCGGCTGCCGCGGGGATCAAACTGATCGTGGCCATCACCGAGGGCATTCCGGTTCTGGATATGGTGAAGGCTAAAAAGTATCTCGCGGATTTTGGCGATTCCGTAAAGCTGGTCGGCCCGAATTGTCCCGGCGTAATCACACCGGGCGAATGTAAAATCGGCATCATGCCCGGTTATATTCACACCCCCGCGCAAAAAGGAAAAAGATCGGTTGGCATTGTCAGCCGTTCCGGTACGTTGACCTATGAAGCCGTCTGGCAAACCTCGGAACTTGGCTGGAGCCAAAGTACGTGTGTAGGCATTGGCGGTGATCCGGTCAAGGGCATGGACTTTATTGATGTTCTTCAGTTATTCCAAGCTGATCCATTAACTGATGCCATCGTTATGATTGGTGAAATTGGTGGGGCGGCAGAGGAAGCTGCCGCAGCGTACGTCAAAAAATCGGTTACCAAGCCGATGGTGGGCTTTATCGCGGGCCGCACCGCACCCCCGGGAAAGCGCATGGGCCACGCCGGAGCCATTATCAGCGGCGGCGAGGGCACGGCTGAAAGTAAAATCGCGGCCATGCGGGATGCCGGTATTCGTGTTGCCGATTCGCCGGCGGACATTGGCAAATGCCTGCGTGAAGCAACCGGAGGATAAAGCCTTATGGAGGGGCCTGAAGTTGACGCACTGTCTTTTCGCCTCTCGGCCCTTGCCGGCCGTCAGTGGGTGGATCGTATCGACGTGCCCACCCATCGCTGGCAGGCCAATGTGCTTCTCAAACACTGCTCCGGCAAACGCATCAATCAAATTTATTCCCAGGGCCGCTGGCTGCTGTGGAATTTCAGCCATGGCGTAAGCTGGGCGATTTATCCGTTGAGGCGTTGGCGCTGGAGCGCCCAGTGGACAGATGCTGATAAACCTGTGGTGCCAGACTGGCTGGATAATATTTCCCCTTTATCTAAAGATATCGGCCGGCGGCCCTTATTACGCATTATGCTTGAAAACGGCGGATGCCTGACACTTTCAGGGCGTCCCCTGTTACTGGTCTTGCCCACCGAGAAACTTTATCGCCATCCCTCGCTGACTGGCTTGGGTCCCAAGTTGTCGGATGAATTCCTCACCGATGAAATATGGGAAAAGCGTGTGCGCGTGCTGGCGGGTGACAAGACGATTTCGCAGGCAATTATGGATGAATCTGTGGTTGCCGGTATCAGCAATCAGACCAAATGCGAAATGCTTTTTGCCGGGGGGATTCACCCCGCGGCGCGCATTGGTAGCATTGACTCCCGGCGGATGCGGGAAATATTGGTCACCGCTCGGCGAAGAGGCGATGTCCTGTGCCGGGCATCTTTGGAAGGGCGTGGTGCGCGCGATTTGCCGGGAAATGTGTATGATCGGGCGGGCGAACCGTGCGGACGTTGTGGCACCAATATTCTCGCCGAACGCTGTGGCCGCGATGGCTTATGGAGCTGGTACTGTCCGAATTGTCAGAGGCTTCCCCGCCAGCCCATGCTGTTTGGCGTTGAACCGGTGGCTGCGCCGCTTCCAGACATTGAGCCAGTGAATCGCGTTCCACTGAAGTGAGCAAAATCGTGGATTCCATTCGAGATTATCAAGTGAAGATATCTTCATCCATTCTGACCGCGGCCATACTGGGCGCAGGAACCGCGTGGCTGGGCCTTGCGGCGGCAGCGGCAGGATGGCGGTGGACCAGCCAAACAGTCACGGGACCAGCCTGGAATCATGCGTGGTTGTATGCCAACACGGCCCTGACGATGTGTCTATTTGTTCTGTTTCCGGTGCTGCTTTCCCGTGTTGCAATGGCACGCGGTGACAAGGGAAGACTCGTGGTATTCGGGCATGGGCTTGCGCTGTTAGCAGCGGCTGTGCCCATGCTGATTACGGCCGCCTGGCTAAACCATACTTCCGTTCACATGCTGATTAACGTATCCGCCATACAAATCGCGTTTGCCATTTTTACACTTGGCGTAAGCGTGTGGAGCACCGGGTGCCGCGCTGTGGGCCGAATCGTGAGTCTCGGTGTGGCGGCTGGACTATTTCTGCTGCCACCGGGGATTGCCCTGATTCAGGCGGCAAACTTCCCGTGGCTGGTCGGGGGCCCGTGGGGGTCCTGGGTGGCGTTATTTCCCGCCCCGATTGTCACGCTGGCTTGTCATAACGCACTGCGTGCAAGCACTGTCGGATGGATCGTCGGAGTCTACAGCGCGATGGGTCTGGCAATGGTTTTTCAAAGTGTTCGGCTGGCTTCTCACCGAACGTCGCCCTGAACGATCCGGTAGCTCGATTATCTCGGATTCGGCGTGACGGGGGAGAACGACTGCATTGAACCAAACAATATTCCGTGTCGAACTCAACGCTACCGCTAATAGTACACGCCCAATCGCCGCACGAAAGACAACCGTTAGCCCGACGCGGAAGCGTCGTGGTTGGATGCGGAACGCGGCTCCGGGGATTATCCGCACTCCGATCCGGCACGAGTTGCACCAATCGCGACGGGCTGGGGCTTGTCGTGCCACTGAGCCGCATTTCGCGTCAAACTCAACGCTACCGCATTGAGCTAAGGACACTTTTCGCAAGGACAGTGTTATGTCATATAGCGAATTGGGCGATGCATGCGCAGCAATCGATGCCGGGCGGCAAGTTCAAAGAACTTTTCGATTCCCATTCGGCATTCAGGCGTGACGACATACTGGAGGTATTCAGTGAAATAGCGCCGGGCCAAATCCGCCGGCCAGTGCTTTTCATCCGCATATTTAGCCACGAGATGATCGGTTATTTCCCCGCCGCGACGCCGGGCGTCAGCTAAAAGTTGGGCCAGCGCAGCATCCGCATTATCCAGGGGCATCATCCACATGGCGAAAACAAACGGCAGGCCCGTCAGCAATTTCCATTGCTCGCCCAGGTCAAGTTGAAATGGATAATCTTTTTCCGCCGGCGCCCCGTTGACCACCTTATCACCGATTAGTAGTAGCGTTTGTGCATCAGCCGGCGGCGGGTCGTACATATTGGCGGGCAATAGTTCGGGAGCGCGGTTATAAAGTTCCCGCAAAATTACCTGTGCCAGAATAACACTGGTGTGGCTGTCGGTATCGGCATACAGATGCGTTATTTCATGCGCGGGCACTTTGGAAAAAATCCGCACCGTCAGGGTTGGCCCGTTACAACAGATCGCACCGCCCGGGGAAAGTATCACTGGTACCGGGCAATTTTGATAATCGACGATCGGCATGAGGGCCGCATCCACTTGCCGGGCGGCCATCAGGTCCACCAGCCGCGCGGGAACCGCGAAGTGCACTTCCACGTCCGGCCGATCCACCAGCGGATCAATCAGCGGCTTGGAATTCAGATAAGAAACGCACCCTACCACAAAACGTTTACCTGGAGCATATTGAGGCACGTACAACTCCTGTGTTTGCCGACATTAACAGTGGCAATAGTATTATGCAGTATAAATCAGTATTGGGCAGTATTGGGCAGTATTAAATCAGTATCCAGCGGAAGCGATCCCGCGCGGGGGCTTAACAGGGGTACTCTTGAGTGAAAATAATTTACGGTGCGGTTTTCTTCGCTTCATCGGCAGGATTATGGCGATACATGACAATGCGAACCTCTTCCATCGTGATCATGCCATCCCGCACCATGGTGTCCAGAAATGGCAGTAATTTTTCAATTTTGTCGCGGGCGTCCACAATTTCAATGACAATCGGCAGGTCGGAGGACATTGCCAGCACACGATCATTATGGATCACACTGTTGGCACCAAACCCCATCGAGCCTTGCAACACGGTGGCCCCGCTGATGCCCAGTTCGCGGGCTTTCTTAACGATGGCCTCGTGAAGCGGTTGGCGTTCAAAGCTGTCAGATTCACCAATGAATATCCGCAACAAAACGCCGGTGGAATCGGTGTGCATGTTCAATACCCCTTGAATATCAGGCAGTGTGCTTAAGGGTTTAATTCCGCTTAAGAGTTGAGGCTGCTTGCAGGCGCTGTCTTCACCGTTGCGGTGCATGATTACCCCGGCTCGTTCCAGAGTAATCAGGCCGTGGCGGATTAAATTTGCGGTAATGTCGCTCAGAAACGCCACGAGTTTTTCGCCGTCATCCACGCACTCGACAATCACCGGCGAATCTCCGACGAGTTTGAATTCGCTGTGACTGACCAGCCCGCGGGACCCAAAGCCCAGGATACCTCGCAACACCGTTATGCCCGAAAGTTTACGCTTGGACGCTTCCTGCACGACACGCTCATACGCCGGAGTGAAGTGATAAAGATCCGCACTTCGCATATAGATCCGCAGAAGTACCTTTTCGCCAATCATCTGTTTATCCGCCCATGTCCGTGGGTCATTAACTCATTCGCTGACCCAGTATAACGCCCAGGCGTACCGCGATCAGTCCGATCACGATACTGCTGACAATATAGAGCATCCCCCGCAATGCCTGCCCTTCGCTTAGCATTCGATCCGATTCAAACATATAGGTTGAAAACGTCGTGTAGGCTCCAACAAAGCCCACCGCAATACCCAGACGAATCGGATCGGGAATATTCATCCGCGGCTGCGCCCAGGTCATGAACCATCCAAGAATAAAACATCCGCTGATATTGATGAAAAATGTGCCAAACGGAAACAATGCAGCATATCGACCGCACAACCGGCTGATCCCATACCGCGCCATCGCCCCCAAAAAGCCGAATAAACCGATGGATAACCAGATTAAAAGCTCATTTTTTTTCACGCCATATTCCCTGCCACGGAGCACGCAAACAAAAAAACCCCGATGGATTATCTCCGCCGAGGTTACAACAATACTCCCGACGACATCATTCGCCAGGAGTCATCAGTTCCGGAAAACCGGAACGGTTCAGGTGAACTCCATCACCCTTTGAGTTTGAACGAGCTAAAGCATAGCAGCCCGCAAGCGTCTGCGTCAAGAGTCATTCGATTGCTTCGCTAATTACCGCCGCAGCCTTTATTGGGCGGCCAGGGAATCCAGGGCCGCTTTGAATTCGCGTTCCGGCTGCAATCCGACAAATTTCTTCGCGATCTGGCCTTTATTAAACAGAATCACTGTTGGAATCGCGCTGATATTAAACTTCATGGCCGTATTGCGGTTGGCATCAGTATCCACCTTACCGACTTTCACCTTGCCTTTATATTCCGTCGCAATTTTTTCAATGGTCGGGGCCAACATGCGGCAGGGACCGCACCACTCGGCCCAGAAATCCACCAGCACGGGTTCGCTGTTGTCCAAAACTTGCTGTTGAAAGTTTTCATCCGTGAGCGTTAAAACATTTTCACCGGCCATAGCCACGTTCTCCAAAAGTCTTCGCCGCCATTACTTAGTTGCGACTGGAAAATGCTAGACGCCTAATGCCCCAGTGTCAAATAAAGTGTCAAATCGAAGCTTTAAGCGGGCTTTATCTGGACCAGTAATTCTACTTCCACTACCGCGTTTAAGGGTAAGGCCGCGGCTCCGACGGCGGCCCGTGCATGACGGCCGGCTTCGCCAAAAATGGAAAGCAGCAGATCGCTGGCACCATTGGCGACCTGCGGTTGCTGATCAAATCCCGGATCGCTTTGCACAAATACGCCCAGCCGAACAATCCGGATGATACGACTCCAGTCGGCGTTGACCGCGTCGCGCACCACGGCCAGAGCATTAAGTGTGGCCAGCCGCGCAGCTTCTCTGGCGGTTGAAATATCCATGGCCGCAGGCACAGAACCGCAATACACCACCTTGCCGTCGCGGCTGGGCAATTGCCCGCTGACATATACCAATCCCCCGGCCTC
>JAKAZF010000537.1 GCA_021826605.1 Planctomycetota bacterium
TGAACGGAAGTTTTGGCTTTGCACCGTCCATTTTTGTTTTTCCCAGTTATCCATTTTCCGCATGGGGCGGGGAAGTATTATGGCATCCGATACCGGCAGTGACGCTGCACGGCGGTCTGTTTGATGGCAATACCGAAAATACATTGCCCGATGTAGCTTCTACAAATCCCAACGCTCTTGAGAATCCTTACGGCATTTTCGCTCTGGTAGAAGAAAGTCTGAACTGGCGAATTGCCCCGCATAAACTCAGTGGAACGCTCACACTGGGGCAATGGTATCACAGCGGTTCCTTCCAACGTTATTCCGGATCAAGTGCGCAGGGTGCCCAGGGCTTTTACGGTTATCTGGATCAGACACTCTGGAAATTTGGCCATCCCAAAGATCACAGCGCATCGCGTATCGGAGGATTTTTGCAATACGCCTGGGCCAACGACCAACTCACGGAAATTGACCAGAATATCAGCGGCGGCTTACGCTGGGCCGGCCCTATCCCCGGTCGTTCCGATGACAACACCGGCATTTCCGCTACGTGGGCGCACCTTAGCCCCTACGCCCAGACGCCCTACAGTTATGAATTGGGGATCGAAGGTTTTTATATCGCCCAGATCACGCCCTGGCTAAGCATCCAGCCGGATCTGCAATACATCATTCATCCCGGCGGCACTTACCAAAATGCACTGGTGGCGACAATACAGGTGGGTTTGGCGTTCTGAGGAACCAGCTCAACTTCAACCAGTGAGCTTATAGTGGGCGTAGAGATATCCCGCAACACGCGGCCAACGGCGTCGCTAAGCTGCTCGGGGCAATAGTATGCGGTCAGCACGCTGGTGTCGAGGTAGGCCATCGCTCAATACCTGTTCTTTTGGCGTTGCGCGACAACGGTGCGACTGAGACTTTTTCCCTGGAGTTTTGGGAAAGTATCCGCGATCGCCTTAGCTCGTCTGCGCGTAACGCCGGCTTGATCGGCCCATTGCGGCCAACGGCTGATCGCGGCTCGCACCTGCTCGAAGATTTCAGTCAGTTCTCGATGGGAAATGTCCGCCTGTTGTGCCAGTGTCTGGATATCGCCCATTGTGGGAGATTTTCCCTCTCCCGCTATCGTCATGGTATGTTCGCCGCCCGGCCCGGCGGACCATGACAAGTCATAGGCCGGGGACATCCGCCATTGCAAGTTCACATCATCGAACAGGAAGGCAAAGTTTTTGACATGATCATCGCGGTTATGAGTCAAAATATTGAACACCATCTGTCGGAACGCCGCCAGCACATCCCCATGGTGTCGTGTAAGAACCCTGGCGGTCTGCAACAACTGCGCATAATCACAGGATGGGATTCGAAAATTGGACTGAATCAGATTGCCGAAGGTGTGAACATGAAAGCGACGATTGCCTTGTCGGTCAAACCGCTGGACCCCGAAGAAATGTTCCGCCCTCCCCTTCTGCCCGGCAGCTTTGAACAATCGCACGGGCGGTACAACCAGCCCCGCGGCTTCTGCCATGTGCATATACGCGTATTCCAGCATACCCGCGTCGGCGTGATCGAGTTGACCGGAGAATTTTACAATCCAATGCTCAAAGCCTTTGGGCAGATCGCGCTCGCCGGAAATTAATTGGTTTCTCCGCACTCCCACCAGCACCTTCGGACGCGCGCCACCCGGCGATCCCCCGGCGCGAAGCAATGGTGGCAGGACGTCTTGGGCATCCCCTGAAAGTACAAGCTCCGACTGCCGGGCGAGGTCGTGCAGGTTAAAAACAGCATCCGGTGGCTCTTCGCGATCCGAAGGCGGATGATAGGTTAATGCTCCCATGGTTCCTGTTCCCAACCAGCTTAGGCGATCAAGCGGGCTAAGACTTTCCGGATTCAGGCCCAGTGCGGCAAAATGGCGGTCCATCAGCAAGCGGCCCCATCCATCCGGAAGAGAATCGTCGAAAAGACCGGGCAATGGTCCGAATTGAGAATCAGAATGTGTATAGACGCCATCCTGAAAGGGAAGCCGAAAGGGAGATAGATTCAAACCGGTTTTCAAAAAATCCGGATTGTATTCAAAATACACGCTTCTCCCTTGTTGCGCCAGTTGGCCGACCAACAGGTCCGCCAAGAGGGGTTCATCCGCCAAGCCGCCGCGCGTGAAATGAACGTCGAGCTTTTTCATATTCGCCCCCGCTTCCGCCGAGGCTGTTGGCGCTGTTCAAGTTCTTCAATACTTTCCGCCGGCGGCGGTTGCAGCAGGGTGTCAAATTCGTGGAGGCTCGCCAAAGCGTGTGAAATTTTAAGCAGACTTTGCAAGGATATCTTGCCGGTGCGTTCGAAACGCTCCAGCGACCCTAACGAAACGCCGGAACGAAGGGCAAGCGTGCGCCGCGTCCATTGCCGCTGGAGGCGCAAGGCGCGAACTCTGGCCGCCATATCCATGGCAACTTGGGAGGGGGGCTTAAACGACAGCAGCGGCGAATTAAACATGTGATCATTATACCAACACGCCACCGGAATTACACGTCAAATATGAAGAGTTGTCGCATTAAACGTAAAAGAATTCATAATATATTACGATTTATAGGCAGGATACGACGGCCGTCTCGGTGGCACGGCTGATTTTCCATAGATGCTGATCTTGGTATGGCCGGGCAGTTGCGAAACTCTTCTTAAATCGCACGTTGCATCTTATGTACATTGTACATACAATAAGACAATAGGTGATGGTACGGGATGCTTGTCATGTTGCATGACGAATTTGAATGGGATCAGGGACTGGAGATTGTATGAGAGC
>JAKAZF010000538.1 GCA_021826605.1 Planctomycetota bacterium
CGCGCGGCAGCCCCGCACGCCCGGAAAGTGCCGCGATCAACCGGTGGCCGGTCCACAAAACCACGGCTGAATGCCACGACGGACCATTCGTGTTTTGCAGTGAAAAGTAAGCCTGCAAAAAGATCTGTGCCTCCGGAGATCGTATTTGTCCGTCGCTATCAACGCACCAGTTCAAAAACACATCCACGACATCTTCATAAGCAAGCCCGACCTGGCAATATCCCCAATCCAGGATTGACATAATCTGATGGTCGGCATCCAGCAGAATCGCATCGGGGGTTAAGGCTCCGTGCCAGCAGTGCGTACATTCCACAGAAATATCGGCCAACTGCCCGATGAGCTGTTGAATCTGATCAGCTTTCAAGGCGGACTTCACACCCTCCCATCCCGGCGCAGGGTTTTGCAGCAAACTTTGCAGCTTCCGCGCCAACTCCTTCGAGGTAACCGGTGCAGCGGGCGGCTGCTGACTCAACAGCTTGTGCAGCCACGCCAGACGTAATCCCAGATGGCTTAAATTCTGAGTGCTCCAGGCACCAGCTTCCAAGGGCTGTCCCTGCGGCTGCGTGCTAAGCATCATGTGCGAGCCTTGCGGACCGGCGGCCAGCCAGCCGGTTAGCGCACTGCTGGCATGGATCGTCCTGGGAACCGGAAAACCCGCAGCGCCAAGCCGCGCGGTTAAATCTCCGGTGTGTTGCAGTTGATCTGCATCAAAAGCTGCCGGAAATAATAAAAGAAGGAATTCCTGTTGACCCGCGGTAAGTAGTTCAAAGCACTCCGCCTGCCGTCCCCGCTTTATTTTCCTGAACCGCAGCACACGCCCAATATCATAATGCCGCTCCACCAGTCCATTAAGCAGATAGGCTGTTCGATCATCCATGCACGCACCATCCATCGGAACAGTCGGCCTCGGTTCCACCAACTCGGCGGATAAACCCTTTCACCGCCGGCCACCTGCTTTCAATTCCTGCTGAACAATTACAGGATTCAACAGGATCGCCTGATCTACTGTAGCATCAAATGCCCCTGCGATTCAAACCCTGGTGTGCAGAAGAATCTAAAGGGACGTTGGATTACGGACGTTGCCGCGCGGTTTGGAATCCGTTAATTTCCCAGTTCGGTGGGGAGCGGTATTTTCTTTTGTTTTCCAGGACCTCGGTAAGCGGGCCTGGTGGCGGGAAGTTTTAATCCACCGCTTATGGGTGTAGCCGTCATAATCGTTTGAGGCCCAAGCCGCTGTTTCTTTAGCCCGTAGTCCACAACATGCCCCCCCCCGCCTTGAAATTGCGGAGCCGAAGGCCCCTGCCATACCTGGCCAAGATAAATATCCCGATCCGTAAGCAAGCCGTCAAAATGATAGCGAAGCCCGGGCACATCAGGCAGTTGATGCAACATGTGACCGCCCGTGTAAAACGCCGAGTAATTATCCCACCACGCCGTACACCTGCGCCCTTCAAAACGGACGGTGGCACTGTTCATCCATGGTTCCACTTCGACAATACGTATCCTGCCGCTGATCGGCTTGACCGCGCCGGCTCGGCCCGCCGCGTCAAATGACTGTGAACATCCCGTGACTAAAAGGCACAACACCATCGCCGTGGCGGTTAGCGCGCACCTTATTGCAACCGAAGCACTGTTTCTGTTTTGCCGTATCGGTCTTGTCATAACCATGACATGATAAACGAATGTTGCCGCATAATCCCGCGCACGGCCTGCTCATGTTATTTTTCTGCAGTGCGGTGCATATTTCGCTTCCTGTGTTCCACCACCGGCAAAGCCGGCGGCTATGTGACATTTCTCCGGGCGGGTTGATGAAACGGAAATGGTGCCGCGCCTCGAGCTAAGCCGCACTACGGCCCGGTGATGTCCTGCTGTTTATGTCCTGCTATTCATTACCGCGTGCAATATAGTAGAATATCCGGAATGTTGTTTGGCGAACTTGAGGAAGTATGCAGGCACTTTGGCGGGTAATAAAAGGGGTATGGCCGTATCGCACGGCGGCTGTTATCGGATTTCTCTGCGCTTTGGGCGTAGGCGTATCCTATGCCAGCGGAATCGCAACTCTGCTGCCGATAATGAAAATTTTCATCAGCACCGAAGGCGTGCACGGTTGGGCCAATCAATCCGCCGTGCAGCAGCGGCTGCATCTGAAAATTTTGAATTTAAGCACATCGGTGCAGGAAAATGCTCTGGCGGTGGTCATTGCTCAGACCACGCCGCAAACGCCGTCACCATTAAAAGCGCTAAAAACCGGCGATCGCATCGTATCCGTTGCCCTGCTTAACGCTCAGGGAAAAATCACACGGGAAAGCCCCCACTGGCAGAACATGCTGGCTCTGCTGGCATCGAGTCCTGCCGGGCAACAGGTTCGCCTGGCAATCAGTTCCAACAACAATGCCGCGTTGCCGCCGATTTTATTATCCCTGCCCGGGCGGCCCTGGTACATGCGCGATTTCGTCGCTGTCGTGGCAGCCCTGCCGCAAAGCCCGCTGATGAGCTTGGCTTGGGTCATCGCAGCGTTTATTGTTCTGTGCATCATTGGCAGTATTTTCCGTTATTATCAGCAGTTCCTGTCCATGACCATTGCAGCGCGCGTGGTCATTAACCTGCGACGAAGAATGTACAACAGAATCGTCCAACTGCCGACCAGTTATATGACAAAAAACGGCACATCCGATCTTACCAGCCGGCTTACCCAGGATACCGGCGCTTTAAGCGATGGCGTATCAACGCTGTTGGGCAAAACCATTCTGGAACCGGCCAAA
>JAKAZF010000539.1 GCA_021826605.1 Planctomycetota bacterium
AGACCGCTTCGGCACCAACGACCGCACCGCATGCCGTTGATGCGCGTTATGCCAGCCCAATTGCAGTTATCAAAACGCTTGCTCGGGCCATTGAATCGGGAAATAGCCAGGCCATTCGCCGGTGCCTCGTGGTGAAGGGAGATGCCGGACGGGCGGCTGTCGGGGCCTTTGCGCACATTTCCTCAGCCAGCGAAACATTTTCGAAGACCGCTGTTTCCAAACTGGGACCTCCGCCTTCGAGCATGGCCAACGCCTTTGGATCAATCAAAGCCAGCATGGATCGCCTTATGGCGCTTCTGCCCAAGGCTGTTGTTACCATACATGGAGCGGTGGCACAGGTGGCCTTTCCACCGAGCACCACGGGAAAGGGGCAGACCATTTTTGTTCGGCACTCTGCCGATGGATGGAGGGTCGATGGTGCCAGACTCTTGCATTTGCACCCTCATGCTATGGGTACGGCGACAATCAAGCATCGGGCCAGGCAACTGAACCTCCTGGCAGCGGCGCTTAATCAAACCACCGACGATATCAATACCGGGAAGATAAAAACTTGGACCAGCCTGGAGAAGGATATGGAATTGCATATTCTTGAAGTGCAGGCGGCCATGGAATCCAGTAAGCAGGCTAAATCCGCACCGCCGGTCATTGCTGCTTCGCCACCTCCCGCCGGAAAATAATCACACTCTGGGCACACGTTTTCTCCGGCTGGTAATCAGCTTCTGATACTACCGGGATTGCTCGTGTGAATCGTCATCGCTTTTATCCTCCGTATCGGTTTTCATGCGCTGGCCGGCAATTGTCCATGCGTCAATATGTGCCGTTTTTTCATGCCCCTCCCTGCGCCGCGCCAGCATGATTCGCCGTACCGCCACCAGCAGACTGACCATAAAAATAAAAAGCAGCAGCAGAAAAACGGCAAGGATAAGCGTTTGTACCAGGCTTGATACCGTGCGCGCGGATTTTATCACGGAAGATTCCGGTCGGGTCTGCGCCGCGGCCCCCGTCGCGGCCACCGCGCGGAGAAACTCCGCCGACATCACTGTTGTGATAATGCCCAAACGGCATCGTATCAGGTTCAACTTCGCTCCCATGTTCGTTCCTGACCAACTCCACATGACTTTTCCCGGCTGCCGGACATCGGCCATTCGGCGCATGGTCACGCCCGGTCCGGCTATTCACCGGGATTGTGTTGTGCCGGAAAATTTCCATGGCACGGCACTTCGCGCATCAAAATGATGCGCTTTATCGATTTCAGCCAAGGCCGCTTTTTCCGAATCAGTCAGTCCGTCGGGCAATACCACGAGAATTCGGCATAACTGATCGCCCTTGGTTCCATCCCGCCGGGGGATACCCCGTTCCCTGATTCGCAGTTTTTTCCCCGAGTTGATTCCGGGCGGTATTCTTAATTCAACGGGGCCATCGAGTGTGGGAACGCGCACGGTCGTTCCCGCAGCGGCTTCCGAGGCCGTTAGCGGCAGTTCCAATGTCACGTCATGACCTGACCGTGTGAAGTAAGGATGGGCGTCGATATGCGTAATAATTACAAGATCACCCCGGCTGCTGCCCATCATCGACGGTTGGCCTTTGCCGCGCACGCGAACTTTCGAGCCTTCGTCCACACCGGGGGGAATTTTCACGCTGATGGTCTCGGAAAAAGCCCGATTCGTCGCATCAAAGCGTAAATCCAACGTTGTTCCGCGGGCCGCATGTTCAAAGCTCAGCGTCACATGATGCACAATATCGGTTCCCGCGGATTCCGGGACATCTGTGGCCTCCGCGGCAAATGGCGATGCGGCCGAACTGTGGCGGCCTTTCCGTCTCCGTGCGCCAATTGATGCAAAAAGGTCATCGATATCCACATCGCCGAAATCCACGGTCGCTCCCCCCGGCGTGCGCCGGGAATAGCGAAATCCGGACCCGTCGCGCGGGGAACCCGAAGCCGCCGCGGCCGCGGCCGCTTCCGCGGCGGCGGCGCTGCTGACACCGGCATGGCCAAACTGATCATACGCCTGCCGCTTTTTCGTGTCGCTTAAAATATCGTAGGCTTCCTGAACCTCTTTGAATTTGGCTTCCGCCGTTTTGTCATTTTTGTTTAAATCGGGATGAAATTTGCGAGCCAACTTACGATACGCGGATTTTATATGATCCGCCGTCGCGGTTTTACCCACCCCGAGCACATGGTAAAAATCTCTTTTGGTATCTGCCATACTTCAACACCTGTTTTCAATGCTTTGTAATTATAACCAATATCTGAAGACTATCGACCCTTCTGTCGGCCGGTCCGACAACCCGGGCTCTGTGACCGCTTCTGCAACATCCATGCGATCGGTTGCGGACACCATGAGAAAATAGCCAATGAGTCACGCTCAACGAACAACGAATCCCGGCGCGCCGGGAAGCAACGAGCAACGAGCAACGGGCAAACTGATTTTTGGGTGCGGCGGGTATCTGCGATGGCGAATCGGATTAGCCTCCTGACAGGATGACGTGGATACGAGAAAGGTTTCTCAGGGGAAATGGTTCGCACGTTATCCGTTAAATCTGTGTAATCAGTGGTGATGTGAGTTGGCTTCCTGGTGGTGGAAATCGCATTGCAAGAACTGGAACCTCGATCCGATGCCCGAGCTTACCTGGAAGTCTTGTTGCATGGACCGCGGATAGCGCGGATGAGGCGGATACGAGGGGCAACTGCCAACTGCCAACGAACAACGAACAACGAACAACGATCAGCGATCAACGATCAACGATC
>JAKAZF010000019.1 GCA_021826605.1 Planctomycetota bacterium
GTCCAAGCCAGTCTGCGGCTATAATTCCCTCTTCACGTGCAACGAATGCACGGATGATGGAATTGAGGTAAGCCAGATGAATCCAATCGCAAATCAGGACCCCGAACTTTGGCAGGCTATTGGTGATGAACAGGGCAGGCAGGAATCCACGCTGGAACTTATCGCCAGTGAAAATCACGTTTCCGCCGCAGTCATGGCCGCCGCCGCCACACCCCTAACCAATAAATACGCCGAGGGGTATCCCGGCAAACGCTATTATGGCGGCTGCCAGTATGTGGATGTGGTTGAGAATCTTGCGCGGGATCGCGCTAAACAGCTTTTTGGTTGTGATCACGCCAACGTGCAGCCCCACTCCGGCTCGCAGGCCAATCAGGCGGTATTCCTGGCGGCCCTGACCCCGGGCGATACGATTCTGGGTTTGCATCTGGATCATGGCGGGCACCTTACGCATGGCAAGTCGGTGAATCTTTCCGGAAAATGGTTCAAAGCGGTGCATTACACACTGGACCCCAAAACTGAACGCATCGATATGGCGCTCGTGCGCCATCTGGCTCTGGAACATAAGCCGAAATTGATAATCACCGGTGCCAGCGCGTATCCCCGTGCGTGGGATTTTGCGGCCTTTGCGGAAATTGCCGCTGAAGTTGGTGCTCTGCAGATGGCAGATATGGCGCACTTTGCGGGGCTTGTGGCCACGGGCCTGCATCCATCCCCGGTGCCTCATGCGGATTTTGTTACCACGACCACGCACAAAACGCTGCGCGGCCCGCGCGCCGGCATGACCCTGTGCAAGGCGGACTGGGCTAAAAAAATCGACTCAGCCGTGTTTCCCGGCTTGCAGGGCGGCCCGCTGATGCACATTATCGCGGCCAAGGCGGTGGCCTTTGGTGAGGCGCTTAAACCGGAATTCACAACCTACTGTCGGCAGATTATTAAAAACGCGCAGGTGCTGGCTGAGGAATTAATGCGTCGTGGTTATCGCCTCGTTTCCGGCGGTACAGATAATCACCTCATGCTCATTGATCTGCGCACCAAAGATGCCAATCTTACCGGAGCGGCCGTTGAACAATGGCTGCAGGCGGCGGGCATTATTGTCAATAAGAATATGGTTCCATTTGATACCCGCAAAGCCATGGAAACTTCGGGTATTCGCGTAGGCACGCCCGCGTTAACCACCCGCGGCCTCAAGGAACCGGAGATGAAAAAAGTCGCCGAATGGTTTGATCGCGCAGCATCCAGCAGCGGTGATGAAAAAACTCTGGCCCGCATCCGCGGTGAAGTTTCCGACTTCACCCGGCACTATCCGTTGCCGCACCTTGAGTGCAATGTGGCGGCTGCGCAACGCACCCAGGAGCCGGCGGCTGTTGCGGCACGGTAACAGGAACTGGGACTGCTGTGAACAGAAATATTCTGATTCTTCAACACGCGGATAGTGAACACGCGGGAAATATCGCCGCAGCTTTGGAGCGAGAGAAGCGTGCTTGCGTCACCGTGAGAATATTTGCCGATGAAAGCATTCCCGATGATCCTGCCGACTTTGCGGGCCTGATTATCATGGGTGGCCCCATGAGCGTCTACGAGCACGCGAAATATGAATTCATCCAGCATGAACTGCAACTTATCACCCTGGCACTGGAACAGAACAAGCCGATTCTGGGCGTGTGCCTGGGCAGCCAGTTATTGGCGGCGGCGTTGGGAGCCAAAGTGTTTCCAGGACCGCGCAAAGAAATTGGCTGGCATGAAGTTGCAAAATTGCCTGGTGGCCGAGGCGATGTAGTGTTTGATGCGTTGCCGGATAGTTTTATGGCGATGCACTGGCACGGCGATATTTTTGATCTGCCCGACGGAGCTGTTCCGCTGTTACGCTCAGATTTAACGGCTCTTCAGGCGTTTCGATATGGAAAAAATGTATACGGCCTGCTGTGTCATTTGGAACTGACCTATCCCCAGATTGACCGCATGGTTCAGGAATTCCACCTTGAGTTAAGTCAGGCGGGGATTTCAGGACAGGATATTCTAAACCAGTGGCCTCGGTATGGCGCATCCCTGGAACGCCTGGGCGGGGAAATATTTTCCCGCTGGGCAGCGTTGCTGGAATAACATTTCTTCTAAGTAAATAACTGGAGTTGGCACGTGCACGATCATATAACCATTCAAATCGCCTGGCTGCCCCACGGCCGAGGGCTGGATAACCCATCCTATCAAACGCTGCACAGTGCGGGCATGGATTTGCAGGCGGCAGTCGTTGAGCCGGTGATTATTGCTCCCATGCAGCGTGTTTTGATACCCTGCGGTTTTGTCATGGCGATTCCGGATGGCCATGAAGCCCAAATTCGACCGCGCTCCGGATTGGCGTTGAAAAACGGAATCACGTTGCCCAATTCCCCCGGCACCATCGACGCGGATTATCGCGGAGAACTGAAAATTATCATGATTAATCTAGGCTCTGAACCATTTACTGTAACGCGCGGCATGCGCATTGCCCAAATGGTCATCGCTCCAGTTACCCGCGCCGCCTGGCATCAAGTGGATTCACCGGAGCACCTGTCATCCACCCTGCGCGGCATCGGCGGATTCGGCAGCACCGGGCATTAGGGCCTCGCAATAAAATAATTAGAGCGAATAAATATTCCCCGCGAGTGCGGCGCCCGCGTTGAGTGCGTCCGCACGAATTGGTTACCAGCGAGCAGCGGTTTCAGTGCGCAAGCCAATCATTCGGGAGGTCCAAGTGTCATCGTCGGGTAATATCATTTGCTCAACGGAAAGTTCCACTGACTACAAACTCGAAAAGTTCCTTTTTCGAACTGCGTTTCCGGATATTTTCCACCGCTACGCCATGAAAGCCGCTGTGGACCATGATGTCACGGTATATCTGTTCTGTTGGGACCATAACGTCGTAAAACCGTGAATTGCCGACAACGTAATACACGGTGGCTCCATCGCAGAGCCTGTGCGTCAATGCGCGAAAGTGCAGCATACAATCCGTAAAATACTTGTGGACATACAGAGATAATATCCGACTGTGGTCTCCGATCCTCTTAACGATTGTAGCGAAGCCATCGCTGGCAACGTCGGCCTCGCTTTCCGGCTGCCATCGTGTGAGGTTACTTGTTGCACATCCCCATGTGCCGCCGATGGCTTTCCAATCAAGCTCGCCAGCTTGTCGGCCGTCTTGCAGAAACCCAAGCCAATACATATAGGGCCGTAGTTCACGGACATAACTCATCCGGTTAGGGTATGGCGGGGAGGTAATTACGCAGGAATATTTTCCAACAGGAAGCATGTCGAGTACCCGTGCGTCTCCCAAAAAGGCTTTGGCCAAGCCCGTCCCGACCGGTGTTTCCGCAGCGTTGACGATTTCAGCGAGTCTCCGTTTGAACAAGTTCCGCAGGCTCGCCGCATTATCGCATGCTGCCAGAATCTGCTGGCTGGTTTTAGCCTTAAACGACATGGATTGATGGCCGAACGAAACTGCGGCCGTTTCAATAGCGGTGCGGCAAAAAGCAGAGAAAAGCAGATTTCGTGCCTGCTCGCCAAATTCGACCTGCTTGATGGCTGAAAAAAGTCGGCCAAGTGCGTTCAAATCCGCTGCGGACCACCATTTCTCAATATCCTTGATAGGGGGATACCAAGGGGCAGCGCCACTTTCAATGAGATGTAATTTATTGGCAAACTCTGTTACGGCGCGGAGATCGGACGGCAAATAGGTTGCAAATTTAGCATTCGCCAACCAAATCAGGAAGGGATTGACGTCAACGGTGTCACAGGGAATTCCCTGTTCCGCGCAGGTCAATGCTGTTGTGCCGGTACCGCAGAAAGGGTCAAGCACCCGGGATCCCGGCGTCAGGCCTTTGACCAATCGTTGCACTAAATGCCGTGAATAGGCTGGCGTCAGGCGCAGCCATCCATGCCGCCCGAGATCACGATTGGCCTTGAAAGTTAACATTTCACGGCGTCCGGTGACTTGACCGGCGCGGGCGGTGCTGTCGTGGAATAAAAGTTGTTGACCGTCAGATTTCACTTATCAGTTTCCTTAAAACGCTTTCAATCTGCTCTCTGAGCGATCCCGAATTGCGGCGAAAAAAATCCGCAAGGTCATAGCCTACAACCTCCCTCATAAAAGTATAGGTACTGTTAAGGGCCGTTCCCTCCGTTGTTCCCCGCAGCAGCAGCCACCGGGCCCGCGCATAGCGCATGGCGACATCATGGTCTATCTGCGTAGATAATAGCAGCACCGCCGGGATATACCGGTGAGCATAGGCGTTTGAAGCATTTGCTACATCCGCATTTTGCCGCTTGCTATCCTTGCTTTTGTAGCCTTGGCGGATCTCGAATACGGCCCCCTGGAGTCCGGAACGGCTGTCTTTTGGGATACCGAGTTCGCCGGCCGCCTGCTCAAGCCAACGCGCAACCCGCTTCCTTGCATCCGCGTTCGCGACTGCCGAGGTGGAAATCCGTGCGTCTAACATTAATTTTCGCTCCCCATCGCCAACTGACTTTACCAGATAGGACCAAGTCACGTCCTGGGAACTAATTCCAAGGTGATCTTTCAGAATTTCCACCATAGCCCACTGGCATCCCAGGCCAATTTGGCGGTAAACAGAGGTCATCCCTCCCGCAGCTTTGTGAGCGGCGTAAAGCAGCGGTGAACTTAGGCCAAACCACGAATAGAAGGGATCTGCTTCGTAAAGCGATTGAAAACCACTTAACGTGAGACCCGTTCGTCCGGATTGTCCGAACTTGGGTCGATATGCTGCGCATACCGACACTGCATTCGTGATAATTTCAAGGTATTTCTCGTCGGCGCGTGGTGTCATTATTTTTTTCGTCCCAGTTACCCTCAACTCCCGATCTGACGGTGCTCATCAGGGTAACACACCCGCGTCATTCTAAGCAAATAGAAAGAGAGTCGTCCTACGCAGATCACGCCTGAAGCTTTTTCCGGTAATATTCAATCGTGCGTTTGAGCCCTTCGCGGCGATTTACCGCCGGAGTCCATTGCAGCAGATTTTTCGCCAGTGTGATATCCGGGCAGCGCTGACGCGGATCATCCGGCGGCAGCGGCATACGGATGATGTCGCTTTTTGATCCAACCAGCTCCCGGATTTCCTCGGCCAATTGCAGCACTGTGACTTCATCGGGATTGCCGATATTCACAGGCAGATGATACGGCTGCGATTCCATGAGCATGATAAAGCCGCGAATTTCATCATCCACATAGCACAAAGATCGGGTTTGTGAGCCGTCGCCCTGCACGGTCAGGGGTTCACCTTTCAATGATTGCTTAATAAACGCGACGACCACGCGCCCGTCATCAATGGCCAGCCGGGGACCGTAGGTATTAAAAATTCGGACAATGCGGGTATCCACGCCGCGTTCACGATGATAGGCCATGGTGGCGGCTTCCATGAAGCGCTTGGCCTCATCATACATGCTGCGCATACCGACGGGATTCACGTGTCCCCAGTAGGTTTCGCGCTGTGGATGTTCCAGCGGATCGCCGTAACATTCACTGGTTGAGGCGATGAACATGCGGGCCTTGCAGCGTTCAGCCAGTTCCAGCAATGCGATGGTTGCCATGGCATTCACTTTCAAGGTGATCACCTGATGCTTCACATAGCCTACCGGACTTGCCGGGCTGGCCAGATGCCAGATGCGCTGGTATTGTCCGGCGGCAACCTCGGCCGGCAGGCCTGCGGCAAGGTCATGTTCAATAAGTCTGAAGTGCGGGTTGTTCTCCAGGTTGCGCAGGTTTTCGCGTGCACCGGTGATCAGGGAATCCACACCGGTCACATCATGCCCCAGACCGACCAGCGCTTCCGCGAGGTGCGATCCGAGAAAACCGGCGGCTCCGGTCAAAAGCACCTTCATCGGCTCAGTGCGGCAACTGGCGGGAATTTCCAATTTCATGCTCTGCTTTCCTTCATCTGCGATCACATCGGCGAGATCAGTCATGCGCCATGACTTTCCTGATCCAGCCAGTAAGCAATCAACCCGTGGCATTTTAAGCGCAACAAGCCCCGTCCGCCATGGCCGCCGGGCCTACGGTGGTGGTGCGGGGATGACTCAGAAAGACCTCTGATTAACGAGGACCGGTATTAAATGTCGACGGGAACGGGCATACAGAGAACCCGTGGTGTTATTTTTCTACCAATTCCAGCGCCACATCTGGCCGATGTTCCAAAACTCTCAGGAATCGCAACGTGGTGCCGGCCGGCTTTGCCCGGCCTTGTTCCCAGGCATGGACGCTCTTCGGCGACGCGTTGAGCATTCCGGCGAATACCTGTTGGCTTACCCCCAGAACATTGACGCGCAGCGCGGCGATCTCAGCGGCGCTCATGGGACGTGGAACGGGTGGCAGTTTTACTTCTCGCACCGTCAGCAAGCGGCGGCCCTCCGCGTGGTCCAAAGCGTTTTGCAGTCCGGTTCGTATCCGAGCAAAGGCCGCGTTTGCGCGCAATCTACTAGAATTTTTCATCGCTTACCTCCGATGTTTCCATAGCCTTATCCAGTTTTCTTTTCAATACGGAAAGTTCCCGGCACTCCGCCTTGCTAAGGTTCGCCTTCTCCCTTTTGCCGAACGCAGCCAACATATAGGTTCGTCCGGAGCGGGGGTAGTCCGCAAACATAATCCTTACCGCTCCGCTCTTTCCCCGGAACGGGCTTCGGCATCGAATCTTTTTCAAGCCGCCTGTCCCAGCAACCGTCACGCCTGCATTTCTTAGTATCGCCAGTTCGACTTCACGCAACTCCTCATCCGTTACGCCGTTCTGCTCAAGCACCCGTTCGACACCTGGATCCTGGCAAAAGACTCTTTTCACTCTGACGCTCCTTATACCAACAGATAGTATAGCACACTGCGGCATCTGCGAGAAGGGAATTAAGGCGGGGGGGCCAGAAAGCAATCAACCCGTGGCATTTTAAGCGCAACAAGCCCCGTCCGCCATGGCCGCCGGGCAGCATAAGAATCTCACGAATCTCGCGGGCTTTTCGATTGCGATGATGAAAGGTACAATTATATTATGCTTAATCGCGTGTACGTGAATAACTACAAGAGTCTGACGAACTTCGAGTGCAATCTTGCGCCCAAGCAACTGATTATTGGCGCAAATGGGGTGGGAAAAACAACACTCTTTGAGGTGTTGGCATTGCTGCGTGATTTCTGCATTCGCGGCGATTCGCCGGAGGGCCGCCTTGTTGGAACCACCCGTACCCGCTGGCAGGATGTTCCCGAGCAGGCGTTTGAATTAGACGTTAGCGGTAACAATGGCAGCTATAAACTTCGACTCTTAATTGACTCGTGGGGTACGCCTGAAAAGCCGCGCGTGGTGCGGGAGGAGGTCATTTTTTCCGGACAACCGATTTTTCGATTTGAGAAGGGAGAAGTCCACCTTTTTAACGACCAGCATGAGGAAAAAGTGAAATACCCATTTGACTGGCACCGCTCTGCGCTGGCGACAATCGCCGAGCGCCGTGACAATCGAAAACTCTGGTGGTTTAAAAATTGGCTCGGAGGCTTACTTTATGTCAGTCCCGATCCACGGGCGATGAAGGGCGTTGCGTCTCAGGAATCTCCATATCCGGACCAATATCTGAGCAATTTTGCGGACTGGTACCGCCATCTCAGACAGGAAGCGGATGATCATGCCTACCTTCAAAGCTTGAGCGAGGTGATAGATGGTTTTACCTCCATGCGGCTTCAGGAAGCCGGAGAACGTCGCCGCGAGATAAAAATCCGCATCGCGTCTCACACCATGAAAAATGGGACTAAATCAGAGGGCGAATATCTGCTGGGAGAGCTTTCTGACGGCCAGCGACTGCTCGTTGGACTGTATGCCCTGCTGCATTTTGCAATTAAAGCCGGAGGGACAATATGTTTTGATGAGCCGGATAACTTCATCGCCTTGCGGGAAATCCAGGCTTGGCTTAGTAAAGCCCTGGACCGGGCCGAGGAAGCTGATCCGGAATCGCAAATACTTATTGCCTCCCACCACCCGGAACTGCTGAATCGTATGGCCTACACAGCCGGAATTATATTTGAACGACCGGAAAATCTGCACACCCGTTGCCGCCGTTTCGATGATTCATCTGAAACCGGATTGACAGCGGCGGAGCTGGTCGCACGAGGATGGGAGCATGAGTAACCGGGTATCGCAGATCATCCTGCTATGCGAAGATGATCCTCAGGAGAGCTTGGTACGCTATTATCTCAAGCAGTGCGGCCAAAATACCGACCCGCCATATTTAAGACCCTTTAATGCCAGCCGCCAAGTGCACGGTGGTAACGTGCAATGGGTCCTGCAACAATTTCCAAGACAATTGATGGCGTGCCGAAAGCGCCACGTTTCGCATACCAACACTCTGCTGATTGTAGTGGCGGATGCAGACAAGCTCACCGTTCAGAGCCGCCTCGCAGGATTCATAGCTACGCCGCCCGTTGATCCCAGCGATCCTGTGGTGATTCTAATCCCTCGTCGCCATATTGAAACATGGATTCGTTCCGCGCGTGGTGATTCCGTCAGTGAAACAGATGATTATAAAAAGCCGGAGCCACAAAAAAGTGAAATCCGTGACGCCGCGCGGCAAATATTCGCATGGAGCCATGGGCAGCCGAAGCCTGGATCGGCATGTGTGCAATCTCTGCTTTCAGCTTTGCAACACTGGCGAAGGTTAGGGTAGGGGTCGCGACTTCTCGGTTTTTGTTTTCCTGCGTAATTGTAACCGACTTCAAAACGAAAACCTTTTAGAATATGTGACGCTCTGAGCCGCTTATTTTTCTTTTACGAATTGGAAGAAAAGTGCCTATATCGCCGTATTTTCGGGATCGAGTTTGGGCGGCTGCTGTGACACACTTGGCAAGGCTTTGTCTTTTCTGTGTCAATTATGTCACACATATTTGTTGGAGAGCTTGAAAATTTTCCCATAAAAGCTTTGATTTTGGCACGTCTTGCTGATAATCCTCCAGCTTTGGCACGCGGATTGCAAAAGGCGAAAGCCTCAGGCGAGAGGCGCGACGGCAAGCGGTGCCCTGAGGCAGTCCTTCGATGGTCGATATGCCCACAATGGCGTACGGAGTTTTTAATGAGTCAGGCACACGCGCGGCCCCAGTTCCCTCAGCCGGATCATCATGATCCGGTGCCGGAGGATGCTTCCAGCCATAGCGGCGAATTGCCGGCGTGGCTTGATAAAGGCGCTCCATGGATTGCCTCGGCGCTTGTGCATCTGGGGCTGTTTGTTCTGATTTTTTTTGCTTTTGAAGCTATTCATGCGGTCATTACCCGCAAAGCCCATCCTATTATTATTCCCCAGGCGTGGGATCAACATTTTTCAACGCATCCTGGTGGTACGCCCAACGCCGGACAGAACCATAACCCTCTACAAAAAGCCCGGCAAAATATTCGGCATATCCTTTCGCATTATGCCAATACCAATCAAACTTCCGTCTCAGCGGTATTAAATTCTTCGGCCACCAAGGCGCTAAGTTTTATTGCCGTTGGGCCGCAGGGGGGAGCTTCGGGCGGGCCGCTGGCATCGTTCGGTATTCCCGGGGGGGGCATGGGGTCGGGACCGCCCTCGCGGTTTTTGGGCCGCGGCGGCAATGCCACGCGCGTTGTCTATATCATCGATCACTCTGGATTAATGCTCTATAATTTTGAACTGGTTGCCCGGAAGTTGCGGCAATCGGTGAGTCATTTGGTTCCAATCCAGCGGTTTTCAGTAATTCTAGTGAGTCGGCAAGCCCGGCCATTAGATAATCTGGGCCTCGTGCACGCCACCATGCCGGCGAAAAAAATGTTCCAGACCCAATTTTCCAAAATACATCCCGCCGGTGCGGCCCGCGGTCGTCTAAACGTGTATGCAAATGCCTTTCGCATGGCCTTTCAACTGCATCCGGAAATTGTCTATTTTGTTACCAATGGCGGCTTTAATCCGAGCCTCGCGGATTATGTGAAACGCATGGATATCCATGGCACCCATGTGTTTACCTACACGTTTCTGAACGGGCATTCCCGACAATTTAGGGCGCAGTTGCGCCTCTATGCGGGTGCTTTGAAGAAAATCGCCAAGGAAACCGGCGGACAATACCGTCTTATTAAGGAATAGATTATAACATCCGACGGCCAATGGGCCATTGGAATTAAAGGTAATCACCCGGCTTTAGCCGATAATAAATTCAAAGGAGTCCTTTTATGTTCAGTCGTTATGCTCATTCCCGCTCCCGCATCATGCTTCTTGGCGTCTTGTTTTGCGGTACGCTTCTGGCCCTGAGCCGCACCGCCATGGCTCAAAGCGCCGGCGGTGGCGGGGGTGCGGGAACTTATCACCCCAATCCGATCCTATGGGGTTTGGATATTACAGTTATCGTGGTGCTTGCAGGTTGCTCCCTGGCCAGTATCGCGTTGATCTTTGATGCCGTTCTGCACCTGCGTGAAAGCAAAATCGCCCCCATTGAAACCACCGAGCATATCCGATCCCTTATTGATTCGCGGCAGCTCAAGGAACTCATTGATTTCACCGCCGCTGATCAATCTTTTGTCAGTAAGGCGATGCAGGCGGGCATTCGCCGGGCACACCTGGGCTATGGAGCCATGCGGGAAGGGTTGGAAAGTGCGCTATCGGAAAATAGTGCCAATTTATTTCGACGTATCGAGATGCTTAATGTTATTGGAAACATCGGGCCGCTGATCGGGCTTTTAGGAACGGTGCTTGGTATGATTGAAGCATTTAACGCTCTGCATCATGCCGGTGGGCAGGCCAAAGTTTCAGATTTGTCGGTGGGTATCGCTACGGCCCTGTGGCATACTTTCGGCGGCCTGGCGGTGGCCATTCCCTCGCTGATCGCGTTTGGCTTTTTCCGTATGAGACTGGATAAAATTGTCAGCCGCGCTTCGGTACTTTCCGAAGAGCTGCTGGAAAGCCTGCGCCCGGCGGATAAAACGGGCGCTACCACAGCGCCGGAACCCGGCAAGCCCATGGCCCGGCCAGTGCCGCGCAGAACCGGCACCGGATCCGGTGATACCGCTGCGGGGGTGTAATGCGGCATGGCAATTCCCCCAGCGTTCGCAGGGGGCGCAAAGTGCCAACGGACTTAACAGGAGTTTGAACCATGAAAATTCGCGGCATTAAGCCCATGCAGGATGCGCATGTGAATGTCACGCCGCTGATTGACATTATCATGTGCCTGATCATTTTCTTTTTACTGGTCGGCCATATTGCCAAGGCAGCCTCGGTGAAGGGAATAAAAATTCCTGCCGCCAAAAACGGGAAAGATTTGCGTGACAAAAGCAATCAGTTAATTATCAATCTTGTACCCCCCACCGGCGGATACGGTAACGACGCCATGCCATCGATTTTAATTTGGAGTAACCGGATTCCCGAAAATCAATTGGCGGCTTATCTGCGTAAACAGAAAAGTGACAACCCTGCCATCAAAGTGGTTCTGCGGGCGGATCGGTCCATCCCCTATCGCTTTATCGCACCGGTGTTGATCAGTTGCGCGCAAGCCCGCATTGCCAGCATTCATTTTATGACCCGCAGGCCCGGCTGATTCCGCGGCTAGCTTACTGCTCTCGAGGTTCCTATGCCCCTGTCAACAAAACATAAAAGCCGCAGAATGCACGCGGCTCATCATGTCGGCCCCAACATGACGCCCATGGTGGATGTGGTGATGGTTATTCTGATATTTTTTATGCTGGGGAGTTCGTTTGTCAGCCCGGATTGGTATTTAACCAACAATACGCCGGCCATCAAAGGCGGGTTATCTGATGTTAAAACCAATGCCATGCCTGCAACCCGCATTAACATCAAGCTGCGGGTGCGCGGCACGCGCACGATTGCCATTTTGCCGGGCCTGCAAACCGCTGATCTTTCCGGCGAATTGGCCACATTTCTGACCAGCAAACACAAGGCTCTGGTCAAAGGGGTGCCGGTGCAGATATTTATTTCCCCTTCCAACGGCGTACCTTATAAAGATGTTATCACAACCTATAGTGACTGTATTCAAGCCCGGTTCAAACAGGTGGCGTTTCGGCCTCCGCCGGCCCGGTAATTACCCCCGGAGGAAGCGAGATCGGTTGAGGCGCCGCGGCCTTGAATGTGTTCAACGCCTCAGTGCTTCACTGAACACCACCATCGCGTACCGGTGGTTTTGTCTACCAATAAGGGATTTGTCACCATGCAGGGAATTCGAAAACGCTTCGTCAGCATGACATTTATATTGGCTTTAACCGCCGCACCGGTGATTCAAGCCGCAGCGCCCGCAACACCGGCCCTGCCGGCAAACGCCAGCCCTGCGCAAATCGCGGCCCAACTGGAAAAAACTCATGCAGCAGCCCAAGTTGCCGCCGCTTTGAAACAAGCCGCCACGCCCGCAGCCAAGGCGCTGTATGGTGCGGCAAACATTTTCTGCACGTGGGATCGCTTCAAAAATGATCCCGCCAGACAGCAGCAGATGGGCACGGAATTTATTAATGATGTCACCAGCTATGTTACATCTGCGGGTTTTACCGTTGACCCTGGATGGGCATCAGTTCAGGCCCAATTTATTCTGGCCCAATTAACCACCAATGCGGTCAATCAAATTGAATTCTGGTCTGGTACGCCGACCCTGCGCATGCAACTCTTGCCTGAAACCAAACTGGCCCGGCAATTGTTGACCCTGGCCTTGAAGCAATACTCCAATGTGGTCACAAAACTCAATAATGCCACCACGTTTTCTCACGCCGATGAGCTTCTCTACACCTCTGCCATCAACGGGCAGCGCGATGCAGGTTATTATCTGGCGTACGGCGATTATTTCGCCGGTCTGGCCAATCCGCCTGCCGGCAAGGCCCGTCAAGCGCTGCTGGCGGCAGCAATTAAGCGAATCTCGGTTTACGCCCGATCGCAAAACAGCGGTGTGTATTACCGTGCGGTGCTGCTGCGGGGTAAAGCTTATCTTCATAATGGGCAATACAACAAAGCCATCCACGATCTCACGGCCGCCCAAAGCGCTCATGCTCCGGTCTGGCTGCAGTATGACGCCCGGTATCAGGAAGTGACAGCGTTGCTCCGCAGCGGGAAATATACGCAGGCCGGCGCTAAGCTTAAAACATTTATGGCCTGGACCAGCAAGCAGGCCGGAGCCAATTCCGTCAGCGCTAAAATGGGGGAGCAACTTCTGGCTTTCCGTATTGCCACTGCATCGGCCAAAACTCTGACCAACCCCGCGCAACGGGCCAAAGCACAGGCGGCAGCGGAACAAATTGTCAGCGAGGTCATCAGCAAGGCACCGCAATATCAAAGCCTGATTTTTACCCACTTGGCGCAAAGCATTCCGGCAAAAATTGCTTTAGCCAAACTGCCGCCGCTGCAGGTTCTGGCTCTGGCCTGGCTGCATGCGCAAAATCCCACACCCGAGAGCCAACGCCTGTCTCTGGCTACTGCCGAAAGTCTGTTGAAGCAAAAGAATCTTCCTGCCTCCATCCGGGCGGAGGCCACCTTAATCACCGCCATTACCGCTGCGCAACTCGGCCAGATGGAATTGGCCGCACGCATGAATGTCGCATTTGTTCGTATGGCCCCGACCGATCCGCGGGCCAAACATGCCATTGGCATGGCGTTGTCGGAGCTGGCCCAACTCAATGAATCGCGTCAGGTGCCCGCGAGCATTAACTCGCTAACCACCGAAGCCATCAGCCTGGATTGGCGCCATTTTCATGACCCGCAAATTCGCTTCCCTTACGCGCTGCAACTGGAAAATTCCGGTCAATATTCCCCTGCCATTAAATTATTTAGTGCCATTGCTCCGAACCGTCCGCTGTATTTAGACGCGCAATATCAGTTGGTGCGTCTGCGTGCGCAACA
>JAKAZF010000540.1 GCA_021826605.1 Planctomycetota bacterium
ATACAGGGCGCCCTGAGATTGTCTGAGATCTCCGCGAAACACCACGGAAAGGTGGGTTGAGGATGAAAACCCGGCGGCATAAGCGATGCGCTTAATGGGCAGTTGGGTATTGCGGAGCATGAGTTCCGCCCGGGCAAGGCGACATGCGGTTAATTCCTGCTGTACTGTTTTTCCCAAGGTTTTGCGGAAGTGGCGTTCAAGTGTGCGGGTGCTCACACCCATCTGCCTTGCGATAACCTGCACCGACAAATCCCGGTGACTGTGATTCCAGATCAGTTCCAACGCTGCGCGCAACATTGGATCAGAGGTCCAGACTGGCTCCCGGGTGGCAGCGCCGGCAGCCGGTTGTCTGGCGTCTGATCGCGAAGCAGCCAGCAAATCGGCCAGAAAAGCCAGCGCCGAAAGGGATGCCGCACCGGGATTTCCTGGAGACGCAATGGATTGATGCACAATGTCTTCAAGTTTGCGCCCGGGCAGTTGATCATGCAGACCACGGAAAAGAGCCGACATTGGAGAAAGAATACTCGCCTGCTGCCAGAAATGTGGTAGCTGGCCATTAAAGGAAATCCAGTAAGCGGTCCAACCCGTTCTGGGATCAGGGCGATAGCGATGCCAGATATCCGGCATCAGCACCATAAGCGTTCCAGAAGCAATACGAACGCGACCCATTTCACGAGATTGAAATTCCCCTTCACCGGCGACTAAATAAACCAACTGATATTCCGGCAAAATTCGACCGGCATTCCAGGTGAACTGATACATCTCCGGATGGTTCGCCAAAGGGTAAGTCTGCCTCGGCGCAATGCGTTCCACGCCGGCTCCGGTGAGGTAGAATCCGGTTGCGATGGCGGCATCATTGACCGGGAAGTAACAGCAATGTGTGTCGCTTTTAATGACACTATCTTTACTTTTGTTCGGCACATATCACCATTTAACCACATTATTTGAGACTTTTCCGAATGCACGCGTGTCGTAAATTCGATATTAATGCTTCTTGCGGTAATTTGGAAGCGAGTCGTACAATATTATTTTACGTTTCGGTATCCGGCTTGAGGAGTTAGTCCATGCGAATCGTTAGATTACACCTGCGCACACTGGCCAGGGTCTTGTGGGTGTTTCCGCTGGCCATCATCACGATACCAGGAAAAGCCACCGCCGGGTCTGCGTCCATATCACCAAGCTGGTCTGATGTCATACGTACTTCTCCCACCACACCCACGCTGCAGGTGGTGGTCAACCCCATGCTGCGGCCTGAATCCCCCATCAGTCATCGGGCTTTTCAGGCGCTGCACCGGCTTGGGGCCAATGATGTTCGTTTCGTGCCGTGGCTGCCTTATCCGCAATTGGCGGTTGCGGAACTTAAGCCGCCAGGTAATGGCAAGACTTTCTGGAATTTCAAACTTATTGATCCCATGGTTCAAAATTTTATGCGGGCCACCTCGGGCCACCCGGTGATTATGAATTTCAGCACGATTCCCGAATGGCTGTACCGCACCGCAAAACCGGTTGACTGGCCAGCCAATCCGAATCAGGTTTTCTGGAGTTATGAAGGCGGCACGCACCTGCGCAAAGGCGGCTTAAAAAAGGTTGCTGATGATTATGCCCGTCTCGTAAGCTGGTACACCAGAGGCGGCTTGCGAGACGAATATGGTCATTGGCACCGGTCCGGTTATCACTATCACTTCGCGTGGTGGGAAGTGCTTAATGAGGTCGATTTTGAACATCACATGAATGTGCAAACCTACACCCGGATGTATGACGCCATAACCGCCGCCATTCATAAGGTTTCACCCCAAACCAGATTCGTGGGCCTGGCTCTGGCGGCCCCATCCAATGACCTGGCTTGGTTCAAGTACTTCCTTAACCCCCGCAATCACGCACCAGGAACGCCGCTTAATATGATTTCCTATCATTTTTACGCCACCCCGACGCCGAAAGACAAACCCGCATCTTGGCCGCATATTTTCTTTTCCCAAGCCAAAGGCTTTCTGAACACGGTTCGGAAGATTCAAGCCATTCGCCGCAAACTCTCGCCGCAAACCCAAACGGACATTGACGAAATTGGATCGATCCTTCCATTTGACACGGCCCCAAAATTGGTACGGCCCATTCCGAACATGTATTGGAATCTAAGCGGTGCCATGTATGCGTATCTGTTTGCGCACCTGGCCCGACAAGGCATTCAAATTGCCGGGGAAAGCCAATTGATCGGTTATCCCAGTCAGTTCCCAAGCGTATCAATGGTGAATTGGAACACGGGTGTGCCCAACGCGCGGTTTCGCGTGCTGGAGTTGCTGCACGATAATTTCGGTCCTGGAGACCGTATAATTGCCACAAATGATCACACGCCCGGCATATTCGCGCAGGCGTTTATCACACCTGCCGGGGTTAGAAAAATTCTGTTGATCAACAAGCGTAATGATGTCATCCCGGTCAACATTCCGAAAGTCAGGGGAGCGATCGAACATTGGGTGGATCAACGTACCGCCGAGCGCCCCCCGGCAAGGCGGACGCTGGCCCATAACCGGCTGAAACTCCGGGGGCTGGCCGTTGCCGTTATAACGTTGAAAAAAGCACAGTAACCCTGATATGCCACGCGACACGGCGGCATTAAAAACAACCGGGATAAACCGGCGACCATGATTGAAACGTCACCACGCACGACAACGTAAACCGAGGGTATCAGATCATGAATGAATTGAATCGGCGAGACTTTATCGGTCAAATTGCGCT
>JAKAZF010000541.1 GCA_021826605.1 Planctomycetota bacterium
CGCGATAAAGCAACGATAACGGGCGGTGTCCAGGACCCCCGCCATGCCGATGACCCGCTGCGGTTCAAAACCGCTGGCTTTGTACGCCACATACACCATGGCATCCAGCGGATTGGATACCACCAGAAGGATGCTTTTGGGCGAATATTTTACGACCTGTTCCGTAACGGATTTTACAATTTCCGTATTTTTAATGAGCAGGTCATCGCGGCTCATACCAGGCTTGCGGGCCAGACCGGCGGTAATGATCACCACGTCGCTGTCGGCAGTGGCTTCATAACTTGTTGCGCCGGTCAGGCGGGCATCATAGCCTTCAATGGGGGCGGCCTGCGACAAATCCAGCGACTTGCCCTGCGGCACGCCGTCAATTTGCGGCACATCCACCAGCACGACATCGCCAAGCTCCTTAGCGGCCGCCCAATGCGCAGCGGTGGCTCCCACATTGCCGGCACCGATGATACTTATTTTTGCACGTTTCATTTTTCAACTCCGTTGTAGTTTACAACCAGACCAAACATCCAGGCCCAGGAGCCTGTCCGGATGTTGTAAACCATTCCGGCGATGCGTGCAAATCCTCGTCGGGAAATGTCGTGGGTAAATATCGCCGGGCACCTCAGGCCGAGGTGCTGACGCTGGCGGCGACTTCATGCGCGGACTGCCAGCGCGGATTAATTAATTGGATCATCAATAACGCCACAAGATACGCCGAGCTGGCGATAGCAAACAGCATGATATAGTTATCGTGCGTGGAATGCAGGAACCAGCCCACGCCGGCGGATACAAACATGCTGATGCCCGAGGCCACAAAGCCACCGAGGCCTACCAATGATCCAACCACTTTGCCCGGCATGGTATCCGAAGCCATGGTAAATAAATTGGCGGAAAAGCCCTGGTGGCCCGCACAGGCCAACCCAATCAGCAGCGACGCCACGATATAGTTACCCACCGAAGCCGCAGCGAATACGGGCACAACCAGCAAGGCGCAAATCAGCATGGCGGTTTTGCGCGATTTATTCAACGACCAACCTCGAGCTAAAAACCAGCTTGATAGCCAGCCGCCCCCGATGCTGCCCAAATCCGCCATGCCGTAGATGAGGATCATGGGCAGAATCATGTTTTTAATATTCAGATGATGCTTGGTATTAAAGAAATCCGGAATCCAGAACAGCCAGAACCACCACACCGGGCTGGTCAATGTTGTGGCAATGATAAACGCCCAGGACTGTTTATATCCCAGCAACGTACTCCAGCGAATACGGTGGGCCTTCTCCGGCGGATCGCTGCGGATATAAGACCGCTCCTCTGCGGAAAGCTTGGGATTCTTATCCGGTTCTTTGTACCGCAAAAGCCACCAGATGACCCATACAAATCCCACCAGCCCTGCCGTGATAAAACCCGCCCGCCAACCAAATGTTTTGGCGGTCAGGCCCACGATAATCGGGGCCGCCACGACGCCCAGACTCGTGCCGGCATTAAAAATGCCCGTGGTCAGCGCACGCTCTTTTTTGGGAAACCATTGGCCCACCGCCTTAATGGCACCGGGAAAATTAGCCCCCTGCGCCACACCCATGATTCCCTGTATCACCATGTAACCGGCCACCGTCGTGGCGAACGCCATGCCCATTTCCGCGCCGCTGAAGATAACCACCGTCAGCGCGAAACCCAGCCAGACTCCGGCCGCATCCATGAACCAACCGCACAAGGCATAACCAATGGCGTAGGTCGCACTGAAGACCGCCATGATGTTGCCATAGTCCACCTGCGTGAAATGCAAGTGATGAATCAGATTCGGCTCCATAAGCGAAATCATGAACCGATCCATATAGTTGATCGTGGTAATAAGAAATAAACCCACGCACACCGCCCAGCGGTAACCGCGCCAGCGAAAGCCTCCGGCTTGCCTTAAATCCGGCAGAGATGCTTGTGAATCAGACATCGTGTCCTCCGTAATTTTTGCGTACAACCTTCCACCGCCTTAACGTGTGCAGACGGTATTTCCACGCGTGCCATCGCGTCAGGACGAGGACAATAATAACCAGCCGCGTGGCCCACGGGAAGCGCACAAAGGATAAAAATTCTAAAGCTTTTTCAACGAAAGCAGTCCATTTGTGCGCACAATTCAAGCGGTGGGCATGGCATTCCAACACCACGCCTTCAGGCACGTTCCCGCGGACCACTCACTTTGCCCCTGAAAAAACTGCATCCCATAAAAAGGCCCTGTAAGAATAGAAGCATATAAAGCGCATGTGCATTGGCGATTCGCTCAACTTTAGTCCGCAATGAGCCGAAAATTATGGTGGCTCACTGAACTGTCCGGGCACCGATTCAGCCCCGGTTCAATGAGCCGCAAAACGTTTCCGGAGCCAGTACGCATTGAAAAATTGGCCCCTTGTTGATTCATCAGGAGTTGTACCATGGATACTGTTTCACAAATGGAATTGGTGCGCGAAGTCGTGCGAAACGGTGTAATTGAAGTTCTGGCCTGCCCCGAAAGCGGCACGCGTACTTCCCTGGTACTGGAAGAGACTTTTGACCCCCGCGGCCATGTTCCACCACATTACCATGACTGTGAAGAAATTCTCGTATTTTTAGAAGGCGAGGGCATCGTTTTTATCGGTCAGGATCCACGCAGCGTCGCGGCCGGCACCACCGTTGTTGTGCCGCCGGGAAAGCCGCACTGCCTTTACAATACTGGTCTGGGGCGGCTGCGATTGCTGGCGTTTCATCCCAAG
>JAKAZF010000542.1 GCA_021826605.1 Planctomycetota bacterium
TGAGCAAGGAGCAGATCCAGACACTTGGGCCTGCAACAGGGTCTTCGCAGATGTTGTCGCTTGCGGCAGGCGTGAATGTGCGCGGCTACAGCAATAGCGGCACAGCCCGCTATGAAATCGCGCTGCGCGGCGCAAAGGTTGGCTGGTCTTCCACGAGCGGCGATGCTGAGCGTAATGGCATCACTGTGTTGTTTGACGGCATTCCAATGAACAACCTGATCTCGCATAACGGTCAATGGGATTCTAATGAGATTCCGATCTCGCAGATGATCAGCGGCGTGAATGTTATCTATGGTCCGGGCAACCCCGCCTCGCGCTGGTTCGACAGCATCGGCGGCACGGTAAATTATGTGCCTGTGCAGCCCACCACCAAGCCGAGCTATGAAATTGGCGGGCTGATTGGCAGCTATGTAACGGCCGGTGGCCATTTTATTGCCAATACCGGGTTGCACAATGGGTGGAGCGCCATCTTGGCGGGCGGCTATCTTAGCAACCATACTTTCTGGCAGGGCACTTCGGTTGGCCATTACGGTTCGCCTTCTCAATCCAGCGCTTTCTATGGCAAACTCACGAAAGTGTTCAGTAACGGATCAATCAGCTTTGGCGGCTATAGTGACAATAACGTCGAAAACGCGCCACGCCCGAACTTCCTCCCTGAGACTCCGATTGCGGGCCTGACAGTCACGGGAAATCCAGGATCTCCTCTACTTAGCCAGCAGACAACAGGGTTTTATGGCACTGGCGTGCCCAGCATTTGGTACAAGAGGCTGCAAGTCCGCGATTATCTGGTCTACAGTAAATTGTCTTTGGACATAACGCCGGATATGACTTTTCATAACAATATCTGGTATCGCCACGGCCATCGTGTACACGACCGCGTAACAAACTATGGCTCCAACTCCACGAGCCCCACAAATTCTGAATGGTATACACCCACCACCGATACAATGGGGGATAAGATGTATATCAACTGGCGGCTGCCCTATAACAACGTAAAATATGGTGTGTCCGCCATTTATCAGCGCTATAATTCGCCTTATCTTGGCTACAATCAAAGCATTCCTGGTGACACGCAGGCGAATCCCGCCGGCATTCAAAATTTCAACCTGAATAACCTGTACCTGACTGGCTTTTTGCAGGATGGCATTCATCCCTTCAAGGGCGTTACAATCACGCCAGGCATTGCTGGTGTTCAATACTATACCCAGTTTGTTAACAATATATCATTAACCGATCCGGCGAACCAGGACCTTGCGCCAAACGCTGCTAAAACCTTCGATTATGCTGAACCATCTTTGGCGCTCCGCTATCAGCCCGTATCTTGGGCTTCGCTCTATGGCAGCTTTGCGTTGACCTACCAGAACCCGACGGACAACGCTTTCGGCGCGAACCAAAGCGCGCCGGTTGATCTTGGCTCCTTGAAACCCATTCAAAGCCGCGATTATGAGGTTGGCTTCAAGCTCCTCTCCGATAATATTCCGGTAATTAACAGCGCTTCGTTGAACGTGAACTATTACCAGGACACTTTAACTGACGAAACGATCGCCACATATCTCTCTGTAGTCAACCAGTACAAATTTGCGACTGCATCAGCAAAATTACAGGGTGTGAACATCGCAGGAAATGTCACTCCGAATTTTAACTGGAACGCGTTCGGCAGTATCAACCTATCCAATAACCGCTACACTTCTTTTCTGCCCGCAGGTTATACAACGCCACTGCATAATATTCCTGTAGCATATAACCCAAATGTAACGTTCAATCTCGGCCTTGATTATCGGCGGTTTGTCGGCCAAACATTGGTGACTGTCGGCTTTCTCGACCAATTTACGGGCTCACAGAATTTTTTCAACAATCTAACAGACCAGCCTTCCACCCAAAAACTTCCATCATTCAATGTGGCCAATCTATCCCTATCGGCGGATATTCCTGTGCCACATCCGCTGAACCAAGCGGTCAAGATTTTGAACGTCGCTTTCAATGTTACCAATTTGTTCGGTTCTCAATATAACGCCAACGGATATATAACCTCAGGCGGCTATTTCGGGGGCAACTCCGCTGGGGCGGTACTGGTGCAGCCGGGTGCGCCGCGTGAATTCATTGGCTCCATAACAGCCAAGTTCTGAACCCAGGGATTGCAAAAATTCTGGCCCGCGCCGCGATATGCGTGCAGCGGGCCAGAACCGCCTTAAGCGGTTATATGGATTAATCGAAATGTCTTTTGAGCATGGTCAAACCATAAATCATATCGGGGGGAACCGGTTTACCTTTCCCTTGGCTTTACTCACAGCCATTGCTATCGAGGGAACAATTATTCTCGGCTTTATAAGTATGCATAATTCCCGTCAGGTTGTGGTAAGCCCACAAGTGACGCATTTGACAATTGTAACGCAGCCGCCCCATGTACCGCCAGCGCCGCCAAAACCCGCGCCACCAAAACCTGCCCCGCTGCCACCTAAGCCTGTTCCATTGCCGCCGAAACCGAAACCAATACCAAAGCCAGACTCAAAGCCGCGGCCAAAACCTAGGCCACTGCCAAAACAGCCTGCCCCCATGCCGCCGGCCCCGCAACAGCCAGCGATACCACAGCCAGTGGTACCACCCCCTATTTCGCCGGCCATGCAGGAAACGGCATTGCAGGCTTATGCCAGCGCAGTTCATGACGCAGTGCAGAGCCATCTGCGAGTGCCACGGATGATAGACCTGCTGCATCTCTC
>JAKAZF010000543.1 GCA_021826605.1 Planctomycetota bacterium
TCAATGACAGCCAGATATTTATACAAATGATACTGATAGGCCGGTGAGGTGGGTTTCGCCTTGGACGATCCCATCAGCAACGATCGCTTAAGCGGTCCCATGTACACGGCCAGCGGCATGGCGGTGGTGTCATGTGGTGCCAGCAGCAGATTCTTACTGGTAACGCGCACGGCCAGAACGCCGCGCGGGTTGGCCTGCGGCCATTGAGGATCCACACGTTCCAACGTGGCTGATTGCAGATAGTCAATCGAGGGAATCTGGCCGCCGCTATCCAGCGGGAGCATTTTCACCGCTCCATACGGCATCGGACGCATAATGCTGGTAAAAAAGCGGTTGGATGATGCAATCCAAAGCAGGCGGTTCTGCCCGGTGAAATCGCCCAGCGGTACGGGCTTCACATCGGCCTCCAGCAGCGGCTGAACTCCCGGATGGGGAAAGCCGGAGGTATCCAGATATTTGCTCGCGGCGCGATAGCCGGTGCACCAGAAAGTCCGGAGGTCCGCTTCGCGATCCAATTGCGGCAAGTCGG
Organism: Planctomycetota bacterium; assembly: GCA_021826605.1. The sequence continues at coordinate 530 of JAKAZF010000543.1, forward strand.
TTGGCCCGAACATGCGCACCCGGATGGTTTCAGGTTTGTCGGTTAAATTTTCCACCTCCTGGGTGATCGTAACCTGGTAATCCTGCTTGTTGAGCTGAAAAATCTTCTTCAGCAGAACCAGCGGATGGTTATGGCTGTCTTCGAGTTGTAATTCCAGCACCGCTTTGGTCGCACCCGGCTTTACCGGGGAAGCGTATGACCAGGCCAGATTCGCGACATCATAGCGTGCCCCGTTGACCGTAACGGCCTGTGTGGAATAGGCCAGTGGCGAGCCTTTCATCTGCCTCATCAGCAGCAGCGGCTGAGATGAATGAACCGATTCGCGATATTGCAGCGCGTTAAGCTCCACGCGCTTAAGTCCGGCGGAAACATTGTCCACCCACATGGCCAGAAGAAATGTTTTGCCCTCGGCCTTGGCGCTTGAGCCTAACCGGACAACTTTCGCCGGTACCGCTACGACCGGTTCAATCTTCGGCCCCGTGCTGATTTGCGGGCTTACCGCCGGTATCGGCGCCTTTTGCTTGCCAAAAAAGCGGCCCATGATCAGTTGCACGCCGATGCCGACAATCAGGGCAATCAGCACAAGCTGGATGATTTTTTTTATATCCATAATCTTTCCATTGTTCAAGGTGGGGCGGATGCCGCTCTCTCAACTTAGGTGCCGGGACGCGATCGCATCCGCTTTAAGCACCCTCCAGCAGTCGCTGGCCTAAAAAGTTGTCCAGGGCGTCAATGGATCGCACCTTATCCACGGTGGTATTCACGTCGTATGCCAGACGGATAAATTCCACATGTCCCGGATGCAGAATAACAAAACTTGACCGCGGGTCATGGTCGCGCGGCTGCCCGACGCTGCCGACATTAATGACCGCTTTTTCCTCGGTTATGTCATAGCGATTATTGAGATCATCAGGCGAATAAAAATCCGGCTGGGCCACAAAAACCCCCGGAACATGCGTATGGCCGACAAAGCACAAATGGCCCACACGTTCAAAAATCAGCGCGATTTTTTGCGATGCGGAATAAATGTCATCGGGGAAAATATATTCATTAATTGGCCGCCGCGGCGATCCATGCACAGCCATAAACCGCGGATGCATCATGCGTGTCTGCATGCCGCCAAGATAACGCCACCGTCGATTTCGCCGGGTACGGTCGGGATCGGCTTCAAACTGCTGGCGTGTCCAGTAGGCGGCGTTTTCCGCGGCGGTGTTAAAATTAAAGGGTTCATAAAAGATGGCGAAATCATGGTTGCCCATGATGGTAAACTCACAATTTTCGATAACGGTGTCCAGACATTCCAGCGGGTTGGGGCCATAACCGATAACATCACCGAGACAGCAGATGCTTGTGACATTCCGGCGGCGTATTTCCTCCATGACCACCGTGAGCGCTTCAAGATTGCCGTGGATATCTGAAATAATGGCAATCGGCTTCTGAGTCGCGTCCGTTTCCGCCGCAGCCGGCACGGGTGTTACCTGCGTTTCATCACCATTCTGGTGCGCATTACGAACACTGGAAAGAGAAGCTATCTGGTCTGCGTCGTTCTGATTGCTCATGTCTGTCTAACCGGGCGTTAACCCGTCCAAAGTCCTGCCATCTGGTCCAATCGGCCGTGGTTTATGTTAAACCACCCAACCGGACACACACATAGAGTGTGTATGCTAGTTGACCATACGCCAAGCCGTCAAACGACTTGAAGCCCGCAAATTCACAATCGGGCGGTTTCAAGATTTTACCGCCAGTTCCCCAATGTATGTTCAACCGCGGATCTTCAACTAAAGTGCTGTGCCGCCACGCTTTCTTAAAGCCTGGCGGCTAACGGATTCACGCCGCCCCAAAATACCCGCGAAAAACAGCGTATTGTAAAAACTGCGGGCCGAGATCCCGGCGCTAAAAGCGGCCCAGCCACGCCAGATCGGAAACTTCAGGCCGCTATTGATCGTTGGTCCTTTCTTCCGGTAGCGGCTATCCGCACGTATATTTTGAGACCCGCTGCCTATGGCAAGTCCGATATAGCCGGCGGGCCGCGCTCCGCGCCAGCCGCAGCGGAAAACAGACAACAACGTGCAGGCGAAAACGGACTGCTACCCGTGAGGAAAAAATGGAAAGGATGATAACCGGGACAGAAATGAAGTGGAAAAATAATGGCAACTGGCAATCTTGAATCCTTGAGGAAATA
>JAKAZF010000544.1 GCA_021826605.1 Planctomycetota bacterium
CAGCTGCCTGAATTTACGACCACCGCATGCGCGCGGATAGTTCCACCGATTCGCAGCCTTGGGGCAGTTAATCGTACCGCACCTAAAGTGAAGTGGGTGTACGACAGCCCATAGCCAAAGCAGAACTCCGGTTGGCGCGATCCGTCAATAAACTTACCGAGTTTTGGCCGCCCGGTATTCAGGTGATCGTAATAGACGGGTATCTGCCCGATCGACCTTGGAAAATCCATGGTGAGTTTGCCGGAAGGATTATATTTTCCCAGCAATATATTCGATATCGCCGGGGCGGTTTCGGTGCCCAACTGCCAGCATTCCAGAACGGCTTGGGATTTCTTGATCACATTGGGAATTGCTAAGGGCCGGCCGTTAAACAGCAGCGTAATAATGGGTTTTCCGGTAGCCGCCACCTCATCGAACAGACGCTGCTGCTGCCCCGGCAATCCAATGCGAACCCGACTGGTGTTCTCCCCGCTCATTGAAGATTTCTCACCGACCATCATGATGATAAGATCGGATTGCTTCGCCGCGGCAACGGCGCGGTGAAAATAATGCGTATGACTCATACCCGTACGCACCACCGAGATAATAACATTGGCCGGCAGAGCCTGGCGCAGACATTGCGGCAAGGACTGCATACCTTTCGCGATGCCCTGACTGTGCCAACAGCCAAGAAATTCCGATCGGCTGTCAGCCAGCGGGCCAAGAATCGCGATACGAGGTGGAATTTTGACCAGCGGCAAAATATCGCCCGTGTTTTTAAGCAACACGCACGACCGCTCGGCCGCCTGCAACGCGCATTTTTTATAAGCGGGTTTCAGAAAAGCATGATGCCATCGTGTTGTGCTGGCGTAGGGATGCTCAAATAACCCACTTTCAAACTTCACGCGCAGCACCCGTCGCACAGCGGCATTGACAGTGGCCAATGAAACCTTTCCTTCAGCCACCTGTCGGGCCAGCGTATTGTACGTGTCGCTGGCCATTTCCATATCCACACCGGCATACAATGCCCGGCGCGCGGCGTCCGCATTATCATAGGCATAGCCCCAGTCAATGAGCTGTTTCACCGACTGCCAATCACTGACAACAAAACCGTGGAAACCCCAATCGCGTCTCAAAATATCGTGCAGGGTGTAACGGTCGGCGGTGCAGGGTGTGCCACCGATTGAATTAAAGGAGCTCATCACCGTTAAGGCTCCCGCCTGGATGCCCGCGTGGTACGCGGGCAAATAATAATTCCAGAGCGTAAATCGGGTAATTTCCGCCGCATTGTAATCCCGCCCTCCTTCCACAGCGCCATATCCAACATAATGTTTGAGGCAGGCAATCAGATGCCCCGGCGCGGCTGGATTTTTACCCTGGTAACCTCGTACCGCTGCCGCTGTCAAAATGGAGTTCAGATAAGGATCTTCGCCGAAACTTTCCGCCACCCGCCCCCAGCGTGGATCATGCGAAATATTAATCATGGGCGCAAAGGTCCAGTCCACACCCGCCGCCGAAGCTTCACGCGCCGACACCCGCGCGCAACGCTTAAGCAGTTGCGCATCCCAGGAGCACGACAGCGCCAATGGAATGGGAAAAGATGTCCGGAATCCATGCAACACGTTGCTGCCAAACAGAAGTGGAATACCCAAACGAGTATCTTCAACCGCCAGTTTCTGCGCGGCGTTATATTGTGAAATCCGATAAGCCCAATAATTGTTACCCGATAATTTGCCGTGCGGCGGATTGAACCCCAGAAGCGAGCTAACCTGACCCGCCTTGATCGCCGGGGCGATCACGGCCAATTTCTTATTCCAGTCAATCTGCAGTAACTGGCCGATCTTTTCCTGCAGACTCATGCGCGACAGCAAATCCGATACGCGTTGGTCTACGGACAACCGCGGATTCATCCAGGCTCTTCCGCTGCCTGCCACAGGAGATAGTGCCGGCGCGACGGCCCCGGCATGCAACGGCGTTGCGGCCCCGAAGGCCCACACGACCATAACCAAAATACCGGGCCGCCATACTCCCGCTGTGACGTTGACATGTTTCTTGCAGTCAACTCTTTTTGCAAGCCGCCGGGGACCTGCATATTTTCCGTAGCGGGAAAACCCTTTACAGATGCGATCCATAAGGTGGAGGGTACGTGACGAGATACAGTTGTTCATAAAAACTCCAGGGCGTTTACCGTTCTCTACGGATTTCCATGCGGACATTCGGGCCTTCACACGTCGCTATAATCGGCTGGTGTTCCAGTGGCCTTAGCGTCTGAAAACAGACGTGTTTTTCGGGAGCTTGGCGGTCGCCGTCATTTTGCGAAATCCGGCGCGCCGCAACGCCCGTTGCGCTACCGGATCAGCCATAAAGGTTTTCCAGACAAACCCCGTACGATAATTTTCCGCCATGATCAAGGTAATCCCCTGATCAATTCCCAGAACGTCCTTATCCACCCAGCCGGTAAGCGGATTGAAAGCATCCACAAACCCGTACCGGCCGTAGATATGCATAGACGAGTATTTCTTCTTGAGGCGTCTTAAATCCGCAACACATTGCCGTGGCGCAAAGGGGATACTGCCTCCGGCGGCACATGGAACCAACGTTCCGTTGATACCGGGCGTGGCGGGCGGACCTCCCCATGCCCGGTAGCCCGAGGCCGAGTCCGAGGCGGTGATTCCCCAGGCATCGGGCCCGTAATCGGAAAAGCGTTGGCCCAGGCGAATACA
>JAKAZF010000545.1 GCA_021826605.1 Planctomycetota bacterium
GCCGGCCATAATCACTACGCCCAGCAGATAAGCGACAGTCAGCAGGTTTGGCCAGCCACCGACGAACTGCCGCCATGGGGCAACCATGGGCATTGTGTGTGGCTCAAGCGTTGGAGTTGTTACAGCGATTGAATGCGACGTGTCAGCGTGTTGTGCGGGCAACCCGATATGAAATGTTCCAGTGGTGGTTAGCGGCGTTGTCGCGGCATTTGCCGGCAGCCACCGGAGAAAAATCATATGTGCGCCGGGAAATGCGGTGATCAGCATGGCTGCCACCGCGCCGAGGACCGCCAGTTCTCCCATGCGCTGCCGGCGAGCAGGATTACGGAATATTTGTGAAGCGGCAATTCCGGTCATCAGTATGATGGCACCTGACAGTGCGCTATTGCCAAGCCATGAAATAACTTCATTCATGAAAGTCATTCCGACTCCGCCATTCGCTGGCCGCACCGGGCGGCCCGTAACTTCTTTTCCAGTTCTTCGATTTCCTTTGCGGATAAATCCGCAACTTCCACCGCGTTGAGCACCAGTTGATCCACCGCTCCATCAAAGATGCGATTAAGGAACCGCGAAAGGACTTTCCGTCGGCTGTGCAGAGGACGGTATATAAAGGCTCGGCCCTCGAGTTTGTGCGATACCAGCCCCTTATCTTCCATCATGCGGAGAAAAGTCTGCACTGTGTTTTGCGCGATATTTTCACGCTGCCGCATGAATTCGTAGACATCCCGTACCGTGGCGGAACGTTTATCCCAGAGAATTTTGAGGATCTCAAGTTCCCGTTCCGTTGGATGGTTGTTAAATGTCATGGCATTCTCATTTACGGACATCACCTAAAAAATTAGGCTATCAAGGCGCGGATAACCTGTCAAGGTCCGATGGGCGGTTCCACCGACGTATGCACAAAAGCAACCGAAATGGCAGGGTAGACGGATTAAGTCGCCGCTCGAACGAAGTGGTGCCGATATCAGAAATTGACACCCACCCGAATCAGCGCGATCAGGGCGTCGGGATATAGTCCGCCGCCGGTATGCGTAAAATACTGCAGGTCCGGCTGAACGGTCATGCCGCGACCAAGGTAGCACTCATAGAAGCACTCGGTAGCCATTTCATAAGATTTCGGAAGTCCGGCGTGCGTGCTGATATGCGCCCAATCCAGCCCGATGGCAATTTTATCTTCGGGACGGCCCGGAATAATGCCAGCTCCCAGCAATCCTGCTTGAATGGAATAGTCAATTTCGCTGACGCGAGGATCATTGACCGTGCCATTGCCCCACGCCGCCACACGTTGCGTGTCATCGGTCGTCTGCCACAGTGTCTGGTCCACAAACGCCCATCCACCACCTGTGCCGGATTGTACGCCGCCATCGAGTGTCGGCAGCTTCCCGGTACGCCAGAATGCCCCAATTCCCACCGTACCCGGCATATTGGCCGCAATCTTATAGTTTTGATCAAATTCGATGTTCAATGATGTGCCATCAGGTTCCTCGATGGTAGCGAGTGTATTAAGCATGGCATCGAGAGCTGTCGGATGGCTTCGTCCATTAAAAAATGCGCCAAACAGGAAGGTGCTTTGGGGTATTGCCCTGACCATCACCGCCAGCCCCGGTGCCTGTGAGGGCGGGGCATTCTGCAGGGACAGTGGTGCATCCGACGCGGATGGGTTTACGAAATCCGTGGCATCCACCGGTATATCAAAAATATTATTAACGTCCATTCGTCCCGCCTGCAGCGTAAGTCTGTCATTGAAAATCGTCTGCTTGTAATACAGTTCGTACAATTGCGTCGCGGGTGGGGCGTCATCGATGTAGCTGAATCCCTGCAGCGATCCGAGTTGAATGTCGTTGCCATTGGGGCCAAAGTGAAATCGCACGCTGGACACAAGAGTCCCGCCCGGCCAGGAGAAAAGTTTGCCGGTGTCCAGATTCATCCCGAGCGTCAGCCGCGCGCGGGAGACGAAGTTGTGTGTGCTTTTCCCGCCGAGCAGATTCCAACTGTTGTCGTTGACCCCATAGCCGTTGAAGCTTATTCCGTGCCGGGCCAGATCTGTGCGTAGACCGCACCAGTCACCGGTGAAGGTATTTGCGTAGGCGGCGGAACTTGCGGCGGCTTGCCGCGTGGCGGGTGGAATGTTTTGGGTTGCGGCAGCGGCATGCATGGCTGGCACACAACTGATGGCAGCGGGCGGTGGTGGAGTCATAAATAGTAACCCTAAAAAATAAAGCCTAAAAAATTAGGATATACAACGATGTCTCAACCGTCAAGGTTCGAGGTATAACATCCCGACATAGAAGCATTTGCAATGCGTTGCCGGGGTTAGAGCCGATGGCGCGGGGCAACGGACGTGGAGGCAGGCGCTCTCTTTGCCCGAGGAGGTTCTTGCGGGCCTATGTGATTACCGAAGGCGGTGCTGACTTTCCAACGCCAGTTTGGCACCGCGTTGCCAGCGAGTACCCCAGCCAAACCAACTCCATACAATCTCGTTATTACCCTTTCTCCGAAGATCTGTCTTTGGGCGGAAACTGTCACTGTCTCTGGCCCGAACACAATAATAATTTGCTCACCGCGCTACAATCCGATTATCCACCGGGCGGGTCAAAGAATATTCCGCTGAGCACCGCGTTGCCACCGCGAATTGGATCAAACCGCACCCGCACGCTGCCATGGCACTGGAATACCATATACTTGCCACCGGAAA
>JAKAZF010000546.1 GCA_021826605.1 Planctomycetota bacterium
CCTGTTTTACTATTACCTGATGTTCGGCAAGGCCTTTCATGCTCTGGGAATCAAAACCCTCACGGATGTCAACGGCATTAAGCACAACTGGCGGCGGGAATTAACCGCCAAGCTGGCATCTTTACAACGGAAAGATGGATCGTGGAAAAATATCTGGAGCACCCGATGGTTGGAATTCAACCCCCAACTGGTAACCTGTTATGCCTGCCTGGACTTGGAAGCGGCGGGCCAATAAGGTAACAGCACGCAGCGCCGGGCCGTCCCCATGCACCAAGCCGGCGTTTGCAAGGTCAGAGGCATGCATGACGCTGTGGTGATGGGGTGGCTTTGGATACACCCATCCGCAGAGAATTAGCTATTTTTTGTGAGATTTTATGCCAGAAATACGTATTGCCATTGCCGGCATCGGCAATTGCGCCAGTTCCCTGGTGCAAGGCCTGAGTTTTTACCGCCAGAGCGGCACAACCGTGGGACTGATGCATCCCGATCTGGGTGGCTACAGCGTGGGTGATATCCATCTGGCCTGCGCTTTTGATGTGGATAAGCGAAAAATTGGCCAGCCGGTGGGTCAGGCCATTTTCAGCACCCCCAACAATGCCCGGGTTTTCTTCCCGCATCCGGAAGATGATGGCGCATTGGTCCATGCCGGCCCGCTGGGTGATGGGGTGGCGGCGCACTTAGCCGACCCCGGCGAATCCCAGCATGTGGAAGTGGCCGAAAAGGCCCGCCAGACAAATTTGTCGGACGTGGTGAGCGTCCTGCGGCGCACCGGTGCGCAGGTGCTGCTGAATTATCTACCCGTCGGCTCGCAAAAAGGCAGCGAAGTCTATGCCCAGGCCTGCCTGGATGCCCACATTGCCATGGTCAACTGTATTCCGGTTTTTATTGCCAGCGATCCGCGTTGGGCCGGGAGGTTTGCCGATGCGGCCTTGCCGGTGATAGGCGACGATGTGAAATCGCAATTTGGTGCCACCATCGTCCATCGCCTGCTCATGGCCCTGGCCCAGCAGCGCGGAATTACTATTGATTCAAGCTATCAGCTCAATGTCGGTGGAAACAACGATTTTCTTAACATGCTGGAACGCGGCCGCCTGAAAAGTAAAAAAATCAGCAAGACCGAGGCGGTCACCAGCCAGATTCCCGGAGGCATGGATGAGGAGCATATCCACATCGGGCCATCGGATTACATCCGCTTCCTGCACGACAATAAAGTGTGCTACGTGCGTATGAACGCCCGCGGTTTTGGAGGACTGCCCATGGAGGTGGACCTGAAACTTTCCGTGGAAGATTCACCCAATTCCGCAGGTGTGGTGGTGGATGCCATTCGCTGTGCGGCATTGGGTCTGCAACATGGCTGCGGCGGCGCACTAACGGATGTTTCCGCAGCCCTGATGAAGCATCCGCCCCACCAGATGTCCGACCCAGATGCCGCCGCCGCTATGGAGGCTTGGATTGCGCGGTACGCGTTTTCCCCCGCCGATCGGCACTGTGCGTCCGAAAGAGGCGCATAACCCTGAGCAACTTTCACCATGAAGCCGGGACCCTTAGGGACCGGGCAAAAATAACTTCACACTTTCCGGCTGGTTCTTTTGGCCGCCGGCTTCGTTGTTCGCTCCTTACAGACCCACTGGCGGGGTATGCGTGCCCGTCACGCCTCGCCAGCGGCCAAAACTCCTGCGCCGCAAAATACGAATTTATTTTTGCGCAGTCCCTTAGCGCCTTGAAGACGCGCTACTGGGATGCGCGCACCATCCGGTTTCAGCCATGGATACGCCAGGGTTAAAAGTAATAATGAACACCAAATCCAATATATTGAACCTTATTCACATAGAATTGGCCGTTTTGGTCATGCCCATTGTAGAATTCCAGGAGAAATTGCATTTTAGGGCTGGTGAGGCGATTTTTTTCAATCTGAATACCGGCCCGTAAAGATACATCTGTATCCCAGTTGGTTTGATCCCAGTTTTTGAAATCCGCCCCCGCCACCGGAGAAACCCGCAAAAATCCCAGTCGCATGAACATCGGGCCATGAAATTCCACACCGTAGTGCACGCGCCAATGGCCCAAATCAGCCGGAGCCACATCCAGCAGATAGCCGCCACCGGCATAAATACGGAACATCCGATGATAAAAATCCACCGACCCGATGGCATTGATTTCTTCATAACTAATTTTTTGCCGCAATTGCAGATATTGCGGATCATCGACCAGCAATTCATCACCCAGGTGTGAACTCTGATGGTAATAGCGCAATATAAAGGAAAGATTTTTATGCCGGAACGCAGCGTATCCACCAACAAAATAATCCGCATTCTGTAAATCACTATGAATGGTGTCGGTATTAAAGAATGCGAATACCGTGGCCTGCAAACCATATTCCATCTGCCAATCATCAGGCAGATTTTTCCGATCCAGCGGCACGGTATCACCAATGCTCACCTGGATGACATCTTTAAGCCCACTGATGGGATGATAGGGCGAAAAGTGTTCATACTCTGCCGAGAAACCCGGCCAGCGCGGATCAGCCAGCAGCGGGGTAAAAAGCCGCCCGGCCGGAAAAGCACCGGTGGGCAGACGGTACAAGTTTCGATGACCTGCGGGTGGTTGCAAACTCACCTCACCCGGCAATGGGGCCGATGGCCCAGAGCCAGGCGCTGCCGAGGGCATATTGCCGATGGCCGGCATGGTGGTGG
>JAKAZF010000547.1 GCA_021826605.1 Planctomycetota bacterium
AAATTCACCTCTGCTCCGGATGTTCAAAGCCGAATCCTTCGGAGTATCGGTTCCAGGTCTTCGTCCGATTCCCACGGCAAGAATCGGCGGTTCAGCCCCGAGCATATTAAAAAAACTGAACGGTGCGGCGTTAAGGACTCCGGCGGCGTCCAGGCTGGTAATCCACGCAATAGGCCGAGGCACGATCAGGTTGGTCATGAGTTTATATGAAAAAGAATAATCTATTTGAGTAATATTAAATTCCACTGTTCTAAAACTCCGTATTCTTCTACTAAGATAATCTACCGCAGTATCTTAGTCAGTTGGATCGCACTATTCGAGGGCGTGGCAATTTTTCCGGGCACCCCGCATCAATTCGACCGGCGAGCCGCCGGGTTTATCCCGGCGGGCTTCAGAATTCCTGTGCAAAGGCGGCTTTTTTCACCCCGCCCGGAAAAATTGCCACGCCCCTATTCGAGCCGGACGGCAACTGCCGGACGGCAACGGCGTTGCCCCGCCGACGGTCTTGGCCATACAATGCTTCAGCAAAAGCTGGCAAAACCTGATTGCCACGGAGTACAATGTGTTTACTTCAATTATTCATCCGCATGGTGTGATCCGTTCCCTTGGCTATATTCGCCTGAGCACCGGTTTTCCCCGATCAACGGGTGCCATCATTTTTGAAAATCATTGGGCCATCTGGGCCGCGATGCTGCTGCTTGCCATCGCGGCAATCTGGCGCGGAATAAATACCCGGCAGGCCCTGGTGCGAAATATCGGGGGCGTGATCTTAGCCGTCACTATGATTTGGATTCTCACAGCGACACTGGTGGTAACTCCGCATGAACGACTGGTGAATGCCAATGACGCGATCATCAGCGCAGCAGCACATGATGATGTACCGGCGGTCATGCGCTATATTTCGCACCGAGCCATCTTTGGCCAGTGGAAATATGCCCAGATTCAATCCGGCTTGGCAAATCGACTGAAAGCAATCCATATTACCGGCAATATCATTCGATCCATGACCGTACACATGCAGGCGGGTCAGGCCGTTACGCATGTGGTCATCTGGACCAGCACCCGCGATTACGGGCCGGTAATTACCTCCTGGCGCTTTGTCTGGCAGGATCACCCCCGACCGGGGAACTGGCGCATCAGAGAAGTTGATTTGCTTGCGATCAATGGTCGCCGGACGCGGCCCGATGCCGTTATTCCGCTGCCGCGATAAACAGAGCAGGTCTTCAATAAGGCCCGCGGATGCTTCCTGCAATATCCGTTGCGTAAAGTTCCCGCAGGTGCTTATGCACATCAGCAGGCAGCGGCGAAAAAGCGGAGGCTTTGGCATTAGCCAGAGCCTGCTGGGGCTTGGAGGCACCGGGAATCACCGTGGTTACCGCATCATGATCCAAAATCCAACGGATGGCAAATTCCGCCATGGTTTGATTCTTTGGTACCCAAGCCTTCACACGATCCGCCAGTTCAACGCCGCGCGAAAATTCGAGTCCCGCAAACGTTTCACCCACGTTAAATTTCTCCCCATTGCGATTGTAAGTGCGGTGATCACTCGGGGCAAAAGCGGTGTCACGGTGATAGGTGCCGGCAAGCAATCCACTGGCCAGCGGCAGCCGCACGATAATGGCGACGCCTTTTTCCTTAGCCTCGGCAAATAAATCATCGATGGGCTTTTGTCTGAAAATATTGAAGATAATCTGCAGGGAATCACAGTCCGGTTGTTGCAGGCATATTTGTGCCTCCTGCACGGTCTCCACACTGGCCCCAAAATGCCGGATGAGCTTTTCATCCTTCAATTTTCGCAACCAGTCAAAGACGTGCCCCGCTTGCAGATGTCGCATAGGTATGCAATGCAACTGCGTTAAATCCAGTGCCGCAACGCCCAGCCTTTCAAGGGAGCGTAAGGTACATTCCCGCAGCAGCTCAGCGGTGTAGCCATCGGGATATCCGTGCAGGCGTCCGAGTTTGGTGGCAATAAACACAGGCTTTGCGCTGGCCGGCCGGGATTTGAAATATTGACCGATCAGCCTTTCGCTTCGGCCGCTGCCGTAAACATCCGCTGTATCAAAAAAGGTAACACCGGTCTGATCGGCGGCGTGAAGAATCTCCATCGCCCGCTGCTCGGGCACATCTCCCCAATCAGCGGCGCCAAGCTGCCAGCAGCCTAATCCAATTTCCGAAACGCTGGCCCCGATCCGATGTGAATTGCGATACTGCATAAATAAATTCTCCGGCCTTAAATAACCGGCTTCATAGTAATACAAAACCCTGAAATGTGGCAGCGCATGTTCCGCTGTCGCTGCAAATCCCATCCACGCCGGAAAACGTATGTTTCGCCCGATAATAATATTATTGATCATTTTTCCAATTTTTTATTGACAGCTTGGAAAAATGGTTTATTTTTCAACATGTGGAGAGGGAGAAATCGGATTTTCTTCCTAAACAAATAATTCAGGGTTTGCAACGCTGCAGCGATATGGATTGATCTGCCGGCCGAACAATTTTCGGCCAGCGGGATGCAATTTCTGCGCGCCTGTTGCATGTAAATATATGTTGCCCCGCATGCGTGCTTTTTTAGCACTTGGCGTTTGTTGCGCCTTGTGTGAGGTGATTACTCAGGTTTTTTGGAGGAAGTTGACCGTGAAAAAACACCGGATTCTCTTATCAGGACGCATAATGGTCGCAGCCACA
>JAKAZF010000548.1 GCA_021826605.1 Planctomycetota bacterium
GGCATAGGCCCAATGAGTTATCGGGTGGGGAGCGACAGCGTGCGGCCATCGCCCGGGCGCTGATCAACCGGCCGAGTCTGCTGCTGGCGGATGAGCCGACGGGCAATCTGGATCCGCGCACGGGCCAAGGGATTATTGACCTGCTCATCCGCCGGCGACGGGAGCAGAACTGTGGCATGCTGCTGGTCACACACGATGTAAATATCGCGCAACTGGCAGACCGTGTGGTGCGTTTGGAGGACGGTAAAATCACCCCAGCGTGATTGAAGGGACGGGTTATGGCATTTTTTCGCGACATGGGCAAATCAAAGTCAGACGGCAGCGTAGACCTGCCAACTATGTCGTTTGGGGACCACCTGACGGAATTGCGCAAACGGCTTATTTTTGCATTGCTCGGTTCGGCCATCGGGATCGGTCTATGTCTGTATTATGACGTCAATATCATAGAATTTTTGTATCAACCCTATCTCATAGCGCTAAAATGGGCGGGTTATCCCCCCCACCTGCAATATTTCAAGGCGCTGGGGTCGATTATTGTTTACTTCACCACCGCACTTAAGGCAGGGCTGGTGGTGTCCAGCCCGTGGATCATTTATCAGTTCTGGCGGTTTGTGGCATCGGGACTTTATCCGCGTGAACGACGTGTGGTATACAAATACATTGCGCCCAGTGCCTTGCTGTTTTTACTGGGTGTGGCATTTTTCTTCTTTTTAATTTTACCATTTTTGCTTAAATTCATTATGGAATTCAATCAGCAGGTACAGGTGCCACCCCTTCGACCCACCTGGTGGGAACAGTTTCTTTACCACGGGAAGCACATGGGCATGCCATCGACCATGGTCTCGTCGGTCAAACCGCTGATAATACCCGTGCTGCCGCACGACCCGGTACATTTCAAGGGGGGCGTAGCAACTTTATGGTTTAACGCCACCGACGGCCAACTGCGTATGCATGTGGGCCATGAACTGCTCGAGATGACCGCCCAACCGGCCAAAGCGCTTTTTGCCCCCATTCCCATGCTGCATGACTATTTAAGCTTTGTCACCATTATGAGTTTAATATTTGGAATCGCCTTTGAACTGCCAATGGTCATGCTCATTTTAAGTAAAATCGGTATTGTGACCGCAGCGCAATTCCGGTCCATGTGGCGGTATGCCGTTTTAGGCCTGGCGATTGTGGCCGTGGTTCTGGCTCCATCACCGGATATATTCACATTCGCCAGCATCTATATTCCCCTGCTGTCCCTTTACGGTGCGGGGCTGATTATGGCAACGCTGGCGGGCCGGCCGAAGGCTGATGCGGATGACGAACCGGCCGATGGGGATCAAACCGCATCGGCCTGATAAACTTTGCTATTAATTGTGGCCCGCAAGCCAAACGCCAACCGCAGCGAATCGGGCGTGGATCAGTCGCAGTCCGGCTCGGCTCCCGGATCGATCCAGATACCGTAGCTACTTATTAGCTGATATGCCTCCGACGGCCCCCATGTATGCTTGTCGTACATCCGGATGGGTGTGTGGTGCATATCGAGAACGGGATCAACGACGCGCCACGCCTCTTCCACTCCGGCCTGATCGGCAAAATAGGCCGACTCACCTTTCATCGCCTCGATCAGCAGCCGCTCATAAGGTTCAAGCTCCTGCTGGATATGGCGTTGGGCGATAAGTTCGACATCGCGGCCAATCATCCCCTCGCCCACTTGTTTGGCGCGGGTACCGATGGCGGTTACCACCTGCGGGTTGAGGCGAAAGCGCAGGTAATTGGGGTGGCCCTGGTCTTCTTCGCCAAATACATTTTGCGGCGGGCGTTTGAATACCACGATGGCTTCCGTACAGGTGAAGGGGAGGCATTTACCAGTACGGATAAAAAACGGTACGCCCGCCCAGCGCCATGAGTCGATCCACAGACGAACGGCGGCAAAAGTTTCAACACGGGAATCCTTGCTGACCCCATCCTCCTCGCGATAGCCACGAAACTGCCCCCGCACCACATCTTCCACCGACAGGGGGCGAATGGTGCGAAGCAACTTTGCCCGTTCAATGCGGATATCGTCCGGATGTGGCCGGGAGGGTGGCTCCATGGCGAGACAGGCGACCAATTGCAACATGTGATTTTGGATCACATCGCGTATGGCACCCGCCTCTTCGTAAAAACGGCCGCGACCCTGGAGCCCAAATTCCTCGGCCATCGTGATTTGCACATGTGAAACATAGTTGCGGTTAAACGTAGGCTCCAGGTAGGAATTGGCAAATCGGGAATAGAGGATATTTTGCACCGGTTCTTTGCCAAGATAGTGATCAATGCGAAAAATGGCATCCTCGGGAAAATGCTGATGGATGGTTTCATTGAGTTCTATCGCCGATTTCAAATCGCGCCCGAATGGCTTTTCAACCATGATTCTGGCACCGCGATGGCAGCCAGCCTTGGCCAGGCCGTCAACTACAACCGAAAACATGCTCGGCGGGATGGCGAGATAAAAAAGTGGATGTTTGGCATTTTTCATGAGTTGTTTGAGCTGATCATACGTCCTAGGGTCTTTGTAGTCGCCATCCACGTAATTGAGCTGATCGCAAAGTTTTCCAAATGCACCCTCATCCAGACAGGATGCGTGCTCCGCCAGTGAACTGTGAATGCGGTCTTTTAGAGAATCAATATTCATGCCTGATTTGGCGAC
>JAKAZF010000549.1 GCA_021826605.1 Planctomycetota bacterium
AATTGGCGAGATGGATAATATAAGCGAGTGACATCGTGGATCTCCTACGGATCGAGTAGCGCGACATTGAGCGGCGCAGCCTTAGCCGATGCTGCACCGCTCGCGTGTGAAGGATTTATGACAGTCGCGCGGCTGCGCGACGGCCAAGGATCAATAATCAGAAATGGATGCCAATCGTGCCGAAGATCGAAAGCGGCGCCCCCGGATACCCCATCAGATAGCCCGGCGTACCGCCGAAATACCCACCCGCCGAGACCACCGAATAGCTGTGATAACGCCGATCCAGCACGTTCAGCGCCGTCAATGTCACATCGACCTTGCGTGTGCCGGCATAGGGAACATGCACTGGCGTCGAGAGTTTGACGGATAGGTTGAACACACCATACCCGCCCATTTTCTGACGCGTCGGCGCGCTCGTGACATCGCTGAAAATATACTGCGACCCGGTATATTGGAACCAACCTTTCGGCTGAATAACCATCTTGCCGACCGGAATATCGTAGTAAGCGCCAAGATTGAGCAACAGGTTCGGCACATACGATACCGGCGAGCCACTATAATCGTTCCCATTAACATTATAGGTGGTGTATTTCGCCTGCTCGACATTCGCATTCGCGGTAAGATGCAAGTTGTACACGGGGTTATCATCGAGATACATATTCACGCCATTATACTCAGACGTGCCACTGGCGATCACCGTGTTACCCGCTGCATTGGTAATCGGGATCGACTGCTTGGAATAGCGCAAATGGTAGTAATTAACGCCAACCAACAGGCGGTTAAACACCCCGGCATGATCCAGATGCGCCTTGAAGCCAGCTTGAAATTCCTGACCGAATTCAAGCTGATAGAGGCTTCCCGGCAATGAAGTTTTCTGGAAAAAACCACCGCCACCACCAAGCTGCGGCGATTTCCATTCCTCGCTATAGCTCCCATACACAGCAAGCCACGGCAGAACTTGCAAATTCGCCGCGAGCGAGGGAGCTAGTCCGGTCCGCGATTGATGATCGGCGGGGCCTGCACTTTGGTTTTTGAAATTCCCAGCAGCACCCGGCGCGAGAGTGAAATCCTGCAAGGTTTCTGGCGAATAATTGACCATAAATTGTTCGATGCGAATGCCAGGAGTGATATGCAGCATCGCGATCGGATGGATATCATCCTGAATGAAGGCCGAGACGTTGTTTTGATCGAAATAGCTGGAGCGGGTTTTGCCCCCGGCATTAATCACATCGGGGTTACCAAAATAAGGTGCTGCTGGATTATAAAAATTATTACGGCTATTATATTGCGAATAAATATAATAACCGCCAAGCTTAACCGTGTTATAGGGCAGTTTGGCGGTCAGATAGATTTTATCGCCAAAGCTGAACGTATAAGGGTTGTTGTGCTCATCCTGTTGTGGACCCAGATTATACACGTCATTCAAGCGTGAGTGCAGGCGATCAATACGAGTAAAGAACGTCAGATTATGCAGCGACGTGAATTGATCAAGATCGATATTCTCGCGCGCATAGGCCATATAGAGCTGATTGCCGTCAAACTTATTATAACTGCTATAGGGAACGGTGCTGTAATAGCCTGATGTCGGTTGGCTATAAAGTGGCCCGTTCGGCTGACCATTCAGCGTTACGCCCGCCACCGGCGAAAACGGAATGACCTGAGCGCGATAGCCCCGGCTCTGCGCGATATAACCGCCCAGCTCTAAGCTGCCATTGGTGAATGTCTTGATCGTCTTTCCGTAAAACGCGTAATTGCGGCTGGGGTTTTTGAAACCATCCGGCGCGGTGCGGAAACTGTCGCCCTGACCAAATCCACCCGCCAGCACGGTTGACCAACCATCAATCTCGCCAGATCGCACGTCGAACTCAAGATTCTCTTGAGCGTTACTGCCATAAGTCAGGTTCAAATCGGCACCAGCTTTCTTGGTCGGCTGTATCGGCGTGAACTGAAATTCGCCCGCGATATTATTATACCAGCGATCAACCGGATTGCCCGGTCCATAAATCACGTTGGTGTTCTGGATCATGCCAAGTTGCGGGATCGTCGGCGACTGCCAAAGTCCAGTCACCACATCCGCAATTGGCACGCCATCGAACGTTACGGCAATGGCGCCGTCCTGGGTATAACCCGCATAGCCACCCCACCCCTGCACCACACCATTCAGGGCGATGGTCGCTTTGGTCGACCCGGTATTGCCATAAGTGTTCACATTGACGCCCGGCGCATAGCTCAATGCGCGCGCCGCACCGCCAACCGGCCCTGCTTGATCCAGCAACTGCTTGTCCAGCACCCGAATCGTCTGCCCGGATTTGAAAATCTTTTTCTTGCTCGGCTGCTGGGTGGCGCCGGATACTGCCTGGGTGCCAGTGGCGCTGACTTCCCCCGCATTGACCGCCTGCGCCCATGCCATGACGGGCATTAGAGCGGTGCTGCCCAATAGAGCCGCGAGAAGAATTGGTTTCGCCGGGTTGAATTTACGCTGCACGGGAAGACTCCTGTAACTTTTCATTGCGGTCGCTGCGCCGTCCAAGACCAGAATCTATCGTGGCAGGCAATCGCTCTTCGAGATTCTCGTTGTATATTCATCGAATCTTCAATTTTCTGTCATTGAACTGTCATCGAGCTGGCGACCAAGTTTCCCGTAATCCTTAACAACATATAAAAATAGAGAC
>JAKAZF010000550.1 GCA_021826605.1 Planctomycetota bacterium
CCGCACGCGCAACCATGCATCTTATTTTCAACAATTGCCCCTGATTCTGGAATAAAAATGGAAGCGGTGTCCCGCCGTTTGGTCGCAAGAAAAATCGCCGCCGCCTCTGCCGCCGCGTCAAAGCCGAGTTCGTGCCATACATCACCGCACGGCGGCAAATATTGCGGGCGAGGGTCAACCTGCGGAATCTACATTCGCTTGCTCTGGGGCTTGCATGCTGCCGGTGGCTCCGTCGCACCCGCCAGAATGCAACAAAAGTATAATAGACGGCTACAAAGTTTACTCGGCATTTCAACCGCGGGATTGGTATGGTTGTTTTAACGTGAGGCCGCTGATTGTGGTTTAAAGTTCTCTGCTGCGGTTTGGTTTAGTGTTGTTTCGTTTTCTGGTTTGGTGCAGCAGCCCTTAGATTGCGGGTCACGCCCAGATGCCGGTTTATTGGGAATGCTGCCATGGCCGGGCGGAAATCGGGAACCATGAATTTACCGACTGCCGGCAAATAAGGCGTCGAGCGCCTCGATTACTGCGGATCGGAATCCTTTCGATTAAAATGAGGGGGCTGGAGTTATCTATGAGGATGGCAAATTGGGGGCGAATAAAGTTCGTCGCCGGATTGATAGCCTGCAGTATTTTTCTCCCGGAGATTAACGCTTTCGGACAACCGGAACGTGCGCCGATACACCTGCCAGCATCGTTGGGTGTGCGTTATGCAGGCAAGCCTGTTCGGTACCGTGACCTGACGCTGCTCGACCGGCATGAAAGTGAAAAACAGCTGAATAAAGTCTGGACCGCCTACCGCAACAAAGCGTCGGCAGCACTGCGGACGCGATGGGGAAGTTACATGCTTGGCCCGATGCGGGCGACCTACCAGCCCGGTCCCCGCAAGGCCCTGCGCCGCATCGTCCTTGGTGCATATCGCGTCGGTTTGAACGGCGCGTTTTATTCATTTCTACACGCTAAAATTATAGCGGCATTTTGTGCCAAATGTTCGCCGAAATTAGGCTTTTATAGCCAATCCCAATCGGTTAAGAAATATCTGACCGCCGAGGCTGTTTGCCAACAGCGCCAAAACGATCTATTTGCTTCCTGCGCCCTTGGCGGTGTGTCCGGCGCCGCGTTTGCCTCAATGTACAAGAGGATTTTTCCCCGGTTGCCCGCAGAGGTACCCTCCGCGGCCTACCCTTGCCTTCGAACGGGCGGTTTTTTATATGTGTTGATGGATCGGTGCTTTCCACACTTGAAAGGGGCAAAGATCGCCCCTTGGTTCGCCGAGGAGGCCTCACCGGCACAGGGGCTTATGACTCGGCCAATGGTGGCGGCATTTCGTCCGGAGGAACCGCACCTTCGTCGGTTAATAATCAGGGAAAACGGAATATCCAATTCCGTGCTGATCATGCACTGTAGTGCCGATGACGCGGCCATTGCAGGAAAACTGGTGGACGCCTGCTTGCGCAAGAGTGACAAGCTAAGCCGCACTCGTTTTCCCCGGGCGATCCTGACAATGCGACTGTTGGGTTCCCCAACCGTTATTTTGCCGGGACATGGCAACTGCAGGTATTACTCCCGGATTACGGGAATTCCGATGGGAAATATTACGCCGCTGAAATTACTTCCCGTCCGGAAACAACCAGGTGATTTTATTTACATTTATCAGAAGAACCCGTCCCTTACGCCACATGCTGAAAAAATCTATTTCACAAATAAACCCGGCTTCCCATTGTTTACATCCGGGGCCGTGGCGATCATGCTGCCGATCGTGCGGGGTGTGCTGCGAAAAGTTGAGGTTAGGTCCAAATTTCTACGGCTTCCGAGCGCCACGAAACTCTTGTATGGAAGTTTACCGACAGCATGGGGAGGGGGAAATACGGAGTATCTGGGTACACCGTTGCCGCCCCTCATTCCGCCGCCGGGGCTTATTCCCAAACCATGATCGCCGCGGATATGCTATTTTCCAACGAGGACGTCCCAGAGCAGCACGACAATGCAAACAACGAGAATTATCCAGACCGGTAAACGGGTATCGACCAAGATCATCATCGCCATTGCCATCTATAATGTCACCTGCTGGCAGGCATGCACCACCCTTCGTGGAATAGTCACGAATAACACGAATAATATGTTTTCGTCCGTTGAGCGGCTGCCAAATCCCACCACCAAAACACTCGACCCTTGGTACATTCGCATTGCCACGGCGGTGGTGAGGCGAAATGCCGCTGACCTGCAAAAATATGCCGCGAAGATGCAGGCATTTGCGGACGATACATCCCGGCCATACCTCTGGTTCCCCGCCACACGGGCCAGAACCCTTTGCTTGGCGCGGCTGAAAAGCGAATCCGCCTTCACGGGCTCATATGCAACCCTTTGTCAGGCACACGGCAATTTATTACACCGGGATAAGCTGGTTTCCTTTTCGCGCCACGTTTTCAACTATCTGGCAAGACACCATCGAACGGCCTGGGTCAATGCGGCCGTGGCCAAGGCGCTGCCGCAGGCCGGCCCGCCGGCAGGCAAACTGTATATGATGCTGCTCAACCGCCGATTGGCGCAATTACCTGATGCCAAACATCGCTACAGACTGATCCACAACGCCATCGGCCAGGCGAAGGTCTGGAACCTGAAGCAGCGTGCGAAAAAGCATGGGCCATT